>JALYQE010000086.1 GCA_030855965.1 Verrucomicrobiota bacterium
GATCCCAATAACGCCAATCGGGACACGGACCTTGAAAATGCGGATGCCGTCGGGCGGGGTCCATTCGCGGAGAATTTCGCCGACCGGATCGGGCAGCGCGGCGACCTGCCGAATGCCCTGCGCCATGGCTTCTATTCTCGCCGCGGTGAGGGTGAGGCGATCGATTATCGCGGCTGCGAGCTGGTATTCGCGGGCGTGGACGAGATCTTTTTCGTTCGCGGCCAGGATGGTCGCGGTCTGGGCCACGATTTCATCCGCCATCGCGAGGAGGCCGGCGTTTTTTTGCTCCGCGGAAAGCTGGCTGAGCTGTCGGGAGGCGGCGCGGGCGCGGCGTCCGAAATCGCGGACCTGATCCTTCAGGTCGAGCTCGGTGGTTTCTCCGGTCGGAGTCATGGCCTAACGAAGGGCAGGCGACTTGGGCAGGAAACGGGTGCCGACATTTTTGCCCGCGATGACGTCGGGGATTCGCTCGGGCCGGCGTCCGTTGATGATGACGGTGGTGATCCCGGCGTCGACCGCCATCTTGACCGCGTCGAGCTTCGAAATCATGCCGCCGCGCGAGAATTTTCCGGCGTTGCCATTGGCCAGTTTTTTGACCTTGTCGATGTCGCGCACGAGCGGGATGACTTTGCCGTCGGCATCGAGCAGGCCGTCGACCTGGGTGAGAATGATGAGGAGGTCGGCGCCGGCGAGGGTGGCGACTTCGGCGGAGAGCCGGTCGTTGTCGCCAAAGGTGAGTTCTTCGGTCGCGACAGAATCGTTTTCGTTGATGATCGGCACGACGTTCCCCTCCGCGAGGAGGCGCTCGAGGGTGTTGCCGGCGTTGGCGCGGCGGCGGCGGCTGTCGAGATCGCTGTGGGTGAGGAGAAGCTGGGCGACGTTGAGATTGTAGCGGCCGAAGGCGGTTTCGTAGGCGCGCATCAGTTTCGATTGGCCGATGGCGGCGCTGGCCTGGGCGGTGGCGAGATCGCTCGGGCGTTGCTGGAGCGCGAGCACGCTGGTGCCGGCCGCGACCGCGCCGCTCGTGACGGTGACGCATTGGTAGCCATCCCGGATCAGGGCGGCGACTTCCGCGCTGAGGCGGGCGAATTGTTTCAGGTCGAGCCCGCGCGCATTCGTCCGGGTGAGGGTTTGCGAGCCGAATTTGAGCACGATGCGGCGATGTTTGCGGGGCGATTTCTTTGCTTGGGACATGATGCGGAGGCCTCTATGCGGCGAGACGGCGGGAATTTCCAGCAGAAACCCTGCCGCCCGATCCTCCATAGCGGGGGTGAAATAGCGAGCCGCGTCTTGGTGAGGCGCGTTTAGGGCAAGGCAGCGGCCGCCGGGACGCGCGCCCGATGCGGCGGATCGGGGTGCCAATGCCAGACGGCGAGCATGACGAAGAAGCCGATCACGTAAGCCGGGATGATATACCAGCCGTGGCGGACCCAGAGTGCGACCGATTTTGCGTTCGGGTATTGATTGCAAAGTGCGACGCCCGCGGAGGAGCCGAACCAGATCATCGAACCGCCAAAACCGACCGCGTAAGCAAGAAAGCCCCAGTCGTAACCGCCCTGGTTCAAGGCAAGCGCGGTCAGCGGAATGTTGTCGAAGACGGCGGAAAGAAAGCCCAGCCCGAGTGCGGTCGGCCAGGAAGCCGCGGGCAATTTCTCCACCGGCATGAGCGAGGCGCAGAGGACCAGCGAAAGCAGAAAAATCGAACCGCGCGCCGTGTCCGGCAGGACTTCCCAATCCGGCCGGCGGAGCATGGTCGAGCACAGGATCACGACCCAGACCGCGACGCCGAGGAAGGGAAAGTGCGCGGCGGCCTGCGGGAATTTGGTGTTCACGGTCACGTTCGTGCCGAGGGCGAAAAGGAGAATGAGCGCCACGATCCCGACCCGCGCCCAATCGACCCGGACCCGCGCGTGGGCGTGTTGCAGGATGGGGGAATGTTTCTGCTGCAGAATCGCCGCCGGCACACCGAAGATGATGAGGGCAACGGCGGAAGCGATGCTGGCTTCGAAAACCGCGGTGGGCGAGATGCCGGCGATCCACATCATGGTGGTGGTGGTATCGCCGAGGACGCTCCAGGCGCCGCCGGCATTGGAGGCGGCGACGATGGCGGCGAGGTAGCCGATGTGGACCCGGGCGCGGAAGAGCTGGTGAGCCAACGCGCCGCCGATAAGCGCGGCCGCGATGTTGTCGAGAAAGGAGGAAAGAACCCAGACCAGCGCGAGCATGGCGAAGGCGCCGCGCCAGTCGTTAGGCAAAAAGCGCGGCAGCATCGCCGGGACGTGACTTTTCTCGAAGTGCCGCGCGAGCAGGGCAAAGCCGGTGAGAAGACAAAAGAGGTTGGCGAGGATGACCCACTCGTGGCCGAGGTGTGCGAGGAAGCCGGCCAGGCCGGGCCCGGTCTTGAACCCGGTAAAAATCAGCTTGTAGAGAATGATCGTGAGCGCGCCGGTGAGGGCGACCCGCAGGGTGTGATGATGGAAAAGCGCGACCCCAAGCAGAGTGAGCGCGAAGAGAATGAAATCGACCGGGATGCCGAAGAGCAGAGGGATGAACGGCGTCGCTGGAGGCCCGCCGCTGAGTTGGACGGAGAGGTGCAAAGCGATTCGTCAGCGCAGCGGCCAGAAGTACGGGATCAGGAAAAGAACGACCACGCTCAGGATCGCGGTCAGCCCGATGCCGGTCTTCACGAAATCCATGAACCGATATTTGCCCGGCCCGTAAACCAAAATACAGGAGGGCTCGAAGGGCGCGATGAAAGAAATGGAAGCCGCCAGCATGACCGCGATCGCGAAGGTGCGCGGATTCGCGTCGAGCTGCTTGGCGGTGCTGATCGCGATCGGCAGGACGACGAGGGCGGCGGCGGCGTTCGACATCGGCTGGGTGAGTAAAATCGTGAGCAGGAAAAATCCCGCCATGATCGAGAGAATGCCAAACGGTTCGAGCGCGCCGACGATTCCCTTCGCGAGGTACTCGGCCGCGCCGGTGTTTTCCATCGCGGTGCCGAAGGCGGTCATCCCGCCGATCAGGATGAGCAGGCGCCAGTCGATAAACTCGTAGGCGCGCTCAATCGAGATGCAGCGCATCAGGATGCTGAGCAGCGCCGCGGAGAGGAAGGCGATCGAAGGCGCCACCCATCCGATGCCGCTCAGGAGAAGGGCCACGCCAAAGAACCCGATCGTGTAGAGCCCCTTCATCTTCTGGTACACCGGCGCGGCGCGTTGCTCGATGATCGAGAGGCCGGGGTCGTGCCGGAGGGTGTCGACCCGCTCTTCCGCTCCCTGGACGAGGAGAAGGTCGCCCACCTCGAGGCGCACGCTGCGGATCGTCTTCTGCAACGTCTGGCCCTGGCGGAAAATGGCCAGGACGGTCAATCCGAACCGCGTCCGGAAATGCGATTCGCTCAGGGTCAGGTTCAGAAGGTCGGAGCGGGGCGTGATCAAGACCTCGGCCAGCCGGAAATCCCGGTTCTGCGATTGCAGGTCGCCCTGTTCCAACTCGGGCT
>JALYQE010000140.1 GCA_030855965.1 Verrucomicrobiota bacterium
CGACGAGCCTTGCCCTGCTTTTCCACTTCCACCTTCGCGATGCGCGGGGAATGAATCGGGAAGACGCGCTCGACGCCTTCGCCGTAGGAAATGCGGCGGACGGTAAAGGTCTGGTTAATCCCGGTGCCTTTGCGGCCGATGCAGATGCCGCTGAAAATCTGGATCCGTTCCTTGTCGCCTTCGCGCACCCGGGTGTGCACGCGCACGCCATCGCCCACCTTGAATTTCGTCACGTCGGTCTTCTGCTGCTCCTTGGCGAGGGTATCGATGATGTTCATAAAAAGTCGCTTTCTGCTCCGGAAATGGGGCCGAATACCTAGCGCGGGTTCGCCGGTATGTAAAGGGGCTCCCCTCTGCCTCCGGCTGGAGCGGTTGTGCTTTCCGACTCGGCCGTTATACTGCCGACCGCCGCACCCGTAGCTCAACTGTATAGAGTGACGGCCTCCGAAGCCGTAGGTTGCGCGTTCGAGCCGCGCCGGGTGCATTCTTCTGAAGGCAGAAGGAAGTGGGATGAAGGAAGAAGTTCCCCGCTATTTGTTTTCCCGCGCCACTTGCAGCGAGTTGAAGAAGGCGTCGCTCTTTTCCGTGTTGCGATTGAAGATGGCCAGGCTGCTGATCGCGCCCGCGGATTTTAGTTTGCGCCCCGGCAGCTTCGTCAGGTTCTTGTCGCTCATGGTCTGGATTTCCAGGTCGTAGGTGTCCTCGCCCGTCACAGTGAGGGTGACGCTCACACCCGCGTCGGTGAAGGCGACGCCGGAATCGGTCTTGTCCTCGCCGGTGCCGTCGAAAATCTGGTAGTTCGGTTTCCCGTCGTAATGGCCGAACTCGAAGACGGCGTCCTTGTTGTAGTCTTCAGTCGAATCGGTCGCATTGCTCGTGCGCAGGGTGAGGCCGGCCGAGCCGCCGCCCGGGTCGGCCTCGGATTTCTTCTCGAACAAGCCGCTCTCGAGCATGAAGGAAAAGGAATCGCCAACCGCAAGCGGGGTGGTGAAGGCGCGATAGGCGACAGCCTGCTCGAAGCCGGTGCCGTTGGCGTAAACGCCCCAAGCCTTGTCGTTCTTCACGATGCCGGTGACGTCTTTGTTGTTCTCGGTCGTGGCGGTGAAAAAGCCGGCGTGCCGGGTCTCGTCGTTGCCCTCGGTCGTCATCTTCCATTCGCCGAAACCGCTTCCGCCATTTTTCCCGCTCTCGAAGCCGCCGTTGTAGGCCTCCAGGCTGGCGTCGTCCTCGGCGAGGTTGGTCTGGTCGGCCCTGACGAGTATGCAGACGAGGACGAGGGAGAGAGTGAAGAGGAGTTTTTTCATAATGCGAAGGGCGCTACTTCAACCTTTTACCGCGCCGGAACTCAAGCCGGAAATGAGGTAGCGGCTGAGGACGAGGAAAAGAAGCACGACCGGGATGGAAACCAGCAGCGCGCCGGCGGCATAGAGGCCCCATTGCGTGCTCATGTTAGCCTGGAACATCTTCAGGCCGAGCGGGAGGGTGAAAATTTCCATATCCTGGAGGACGAGCGCGGCGACGACATATTCGTTCCACGCCGTCATGAAGGAAAAGAGCGCGGTGATGACGAGCGCGGGCGCGGAGAGCGGGAGGACGACGAGGCGAAACGATTGCCAGCGGCTGCAACCGTCGATCCCGGCCGCTTCCTCGAGCGAGAGCGGGATGGTGTCGTAGTAGCCTTTGAGCTGCCAGATGCAGAACGGGAGCGCGGTCGCGCTGTAGATGATGATGACCCCGAGGTAGGAATTGATCAGGCTGAGCTTGATCAGGACGAGGTAAAGCGGCAGGAGCAGCATCGTGGCCGGGAACATCTGGGTAACGAGGAGGCCGTTGAGCGTCGAGCTGCGGCCGAGGAAACGAAAACGCGAAAGGGCGTAGCCGGCGGTGGAAGCGAGCGCGACGCCCGTGATCGTGACGGCGAGCGCGATGAGGGTGGAATTCCCGAGCCAGCGCAGAAACGGCGTCTCAAAAAGCAGGATGCGGAAATTCGCCAGGGTCGCGCCGTGCGGAATGAGCGCGAGCGAGGACGAAAGCAATTGATCGCCCGGCCGGAGCGCGATCGTGACGATGCGGCTGATGGGATAAAGCGCGAAAGCAGTGAAGACAAAAAGCGCGCCGTAGCTCAACGCCATCCGCGTCGTGCGCGAAACCGAGGGCCGCGCCTCCGCGGCCAGGTCGGGCGAGCGGTGCGACATCAGGCCGCGATCTCCTTCACCACCACGCGCATGCCATCGGTCGAGACGATCGCGACCGGCGTTTCCGCGGAGATGAATTCGCCTTCCGTCACCACGTCCACGACGTGATCTTCAAACTCCGCTTTGCCGCTCGGCCGCAGGTTAGTCAGGGCGC
>JALYQE010000098.1 GCA_030855965.1 Verrucomicrobiota bacterium
GAGACAATTTCCGGCGGCAACGCCGCACTGCTCTGAAGCAGGTAGGCCGGCGCCGATTTATCCTCCTTCGCCGCCGCCCGCCAGACCATGGCGCAGCGATGCCGGGCCCGCGTCAGCGCGACGTAGAATTGCCGCAGCAGTTCCGCGAGCGATTCTTCCTCCCGGCGCGCGAGCTGCGCCTTGGCATCCGACAAATCGAGCGTGAGCCGATCGTCCGCTGCGGGATCGTGAAAGGCCGGCCGCGGTTCGCGCCGGAACCACCAGACGAAAGGGCAGAAGACGACGTCGAACTCGAGCCCCTTGCTCTTATGCACGGTGATGATCCGCACCGCCTCCTCGTCGCTCTCGAGGCGCAGCTCGTGTTCTTCGCGGTCGGCAAAATCTTCGCCTTCCATTTGCTGCCCGAGCCATTTCAGGAGGCCGTTGATCCCGAGGCGATGCTCGACGCAGGCCGTGTGCAGGATTTCCGCGAGATGGAGGAAGTTCGTTAGGCGACGTTCGCCATCGGGATAACCGAGAAGCCGTCGCCGCACGCCGTGGTCGGCGGAGAGTTGCCGCAGCATCTGGATGAAGCCGCGCTCCCGCCAGGTCTGGTGATGTTTCTGGAACCGGAGCACCTCCGTTTCCCAGGCCACGTCGTCGCGCGCGAGCAGATCGAGATCGTTCCCGGTGCGGCCGAGCGCGTCCGTGCAGAGCGCGGCCCGGATAAATTTTTCGTAACCCGGCTGCGCCACGGCGGCGAGGACATCGCGCAGCTCGCGCGCTTCGTGCGAGGCGAAGATATTTGCGCTGCTGTAGAGCACGCTCGGGACGCGCCGCGCGCGCAGAGCATTCTGAATCTGCGCGGCCTCCCTGTTCGTGCTCGTGAGAACGGCAATGTGCCGCGGCTCGAGGGCTTCGCCGCCGATGGTGGCATTGCTCGTCAGCAACCGCACCACTTCGGTCGCGACCGTTTCCGAGATTTCGGCGTCTTTGTCGGCGGTCCAGAGATGGAAGGGCGGCTCCTGTTTGCCGCCGATCAGGAGCGGCTTTTCATCCGCCTTTGGGCCCGGCGCCACGCGATCAAATTTTATCTCGTCGAGCAGGAACGGCTGCGGTCGATCGAAGATCGTGTTCACCGCCTCGACCAGCCGGCTTTCGGAACGCCGGTTGGTCGTCAGGGTAAATTGCCGCGCCGCGGCGGAGGCGGCTTTCATGTAGGTGAAAACGTCCGCCCCGCGGAAGGCGTAGATTGCCTGCTTCGGATCGCCGATGAAGGCGACCGGCGCGTCGCTCCCCTCGTAGATGCGCGCGAAGATCGAATATTGCACCGGGTCGGTATCCTGGAATTCGTCGATCAACGCGGCGTGATATTTTTCCCGGATCGATTTCGCCAGCTCCGCGCCGCCGGGCGCGGCGAGGGCGTCGTCGAGCCGCGTCAGGAGATCGTCGAAGGAGAGAACGTTGCGGAGAACTTTGCGTTCCTGGAGCTGGGTGCGCGCCCAGGAGAAGAACTCGACCAGCAGGGCGACAGAAAATCCCGCTTCCAGTTTCACCAAACGCTCGCAGCCGTCGAAGACTTCTGATTGGGGTTGGGTGCGGCCGGCGCGAACGCGTTTCGCGATCATGCTGGTCGTGAAAGACGACAGGCAATCGAGCTGTTCGACCGTGCCGCCTTCGGCGCTCAGGCAACGCCCAAGGTCATCGAGGATCGGCAATATCTTCTCAGGATTCCCGTGGGTATTTTTCGCCCACGAGCCGTCCGCGAAAAGCTCGCGCAGCTTCTTCTCGTCCCTGACCCAACTGCGCCGGACTTCCGTGAGCGTGGTGCCAAGGTCAGCCGCGATTTCGCCTAACGAGTGCAAGTCCTCCGGCAAAACGCGCAGGCCCGGGTTGCGGATCAGCTCTTCCAGCTGCTTGGATAATTTTTCGGGCGTAATCTTGTTCTTGAGCGCGAGGAGGGTGGCGAAACGGTCGCCTTCGTAAAAATGGATGCGCCAGAAGTCCTCCACGATTTCGCGGAGCAGATCGGACTGGTTCGTGACCAGCTCGGCGTCGAAAAGCGTGCCGCTTTCAAACGCGCGGTCCGCCAGGATGCGGTGGCAGAAACCGTGGATGGTGTAGATCGGCGCCTCATCGAAAGTGATCAGCGCGGCACGGAGCCGGCCGGCCGCGGCCCGACGATCGGGATGTTTCTTCAGCAGGCTGGAGAGCAGTTCGTCGTCCGCTGCCCCGGTCCGAAATGCCGTCATCGCGTTCCGCAGGCGCGCGCGGATCCGCCCCCGCAGCTCAGCCGTGGCCAACTCGGTGAACGTGGTCACGAGGATGCGGTCAATCGTGAGCTCCGGCCGCTCAAGCAACAAGCGCAGGACGAGGCCGGAGATGGTAAATGTCTTCCCTGTTCCCGCGCTCGCCTCGATCAGGGTGGTGCCGGGAGCGATCTCGGTTTCGAGCAGGTCGAAGGGTTCGCGGGTTTTCATTTGCGCACCGCTTTCAGGACTGGCGCGAAAACGGACATGGCCATTTCCTCGAAATCCGCATCTAGCGGATTGGCGACGTTGCGGAAAACGAAACGGAAATGCGAATCGTTCGCCTCCGGGTCTTCGCCCTTGTCCGGCTCCCAATCCTTGGGGTAGCGGCGCCATTTCGCCTGCGCCAGCTCGAGCGCGGAGCGGTCGCCTTTCGGCCTCAGCGTTTGCTCCGTATAGGCGAGCGAGCTTCGCGGGAAGAGCCGGAGCGGCTCGCGCAGGCCGCGCCAGTAGAGTTCCAGCAGGTGCCGGAGATGTTTCTGCGCGTCGGGCGGCGCGATCGTGGCAAACGACTCGAGAACCGGGCGCTTCTCCTTGTCGGCCGTGATCAGGATCGATTCCGTCGCGCGCTCGGTGTTGGCGATGAGGTGGGTGATCCAGGCGGTGAGGAGATCCTTCGGTTTGCGTATCGTTAGGCGATAATGCACGAGGCGGCCGCCGTGCAGGCGGTCGAGTCGCGCGCTTAACCTGAAATCATCCAGTGCCAGCGCCAGCTCGCGCGGTTCATCCGGGCCCGGCGCGAGATTTTGCCTAACGAGATCGGCGAACGCGGCCGCGGTCTCGCTCATCTCGCGCAGGCGGGCATCGCCCGCGTGCCCCGGCGGGAATTCCCCGGTGGCGCGCAAAACCGGCAGCAGCTGCGCGAGCGAATCGCCCCGCAGCGCGTGCGTGAGCAGGTCCTGCTGCAGCCAATATTTTGCCAGCGAATCGATTTCGAGCGGTTCCGAGTCTTCCAGCATGCCGTTCATTCTGGGCAGGCGCAGCTCGAGCCGCTGTTCGATAAAAAATTTCGCCGGATGCCCGAAGAAACGAATCAGTTTCGCGGCCTCGAGCTCGCGCCAAACCGCTTCCGGCTCGCTGATCGGCGCGCTGATGAAAGGCGGCGGCTCGTTGCGTTCCGCGGCGGCCATCTCACTCGCCGCGCAGTTTTCGCTCGAGTAGCTGAAGAGCTCGCCGTCGCCGTGGAAATAAACCGGGCTGAAGGGTTGGAGCCGGTGCCGGGTGACGAGCGGCGCGCCTTCCGGGATGGCGAAACTGCCTTCCACATAATCGAGCAGCTCGCTCACCAGCACGCTCGGCGGGATGGGGCTGTTGTCCCGGCCGGACTGGCCGACATAGCTGAGATAAAAAACTTCGCGCGCGGACAGGAGCGCTTCGAGAAACAGATAACGATCATCGTCCCGCGTCGAGCGGTCGCCTGGGCGCGGATCGCGCGCGATCAAATCGAAGCTCGGCGCCCGGTGATGGCGCGGGTAGGCGGTGTCGTTCATCCCGACGAGACAGACGACGCGGAATGGGACAGTCCGCATCGGCTTTAGCGCGCAAAAGGTGACACGGCCGACGAGGAAACCCGAGCCGCTCTCGGTCTCGGCCAGCGCTTTCTCGAGGTGCGCGAGCAGGACGTCGAGCGGCACCGCTTCCTCGAAGCCGGAAAGCGCGGCGGTTTCGCCTAACGAATCCACGACATGCCGGAGACGGCGTAGTTCGGGCTCCCGTTCATCGTCCGGCGGGAAAAAGCGCAGGACGATTTGGCGGAGCGTTTCCTGCCAGGCGAGGAGCGGGCGCGGCTGCTGCAATTCGCCGGCGGTGCCGAAAAGCGCCTCCGCGAACTCAACGAAGTGGCCGAGCGTTTCGGCGAAGCTGCCTTCAATTTTGTCGTACGCCAGAATGCCCTGGAACAGTTTTTCCCCGCGCGCGGGCGCGGCATAGCCGAGGAGGAGCCGATCGAGTCCCGCGCGCCAGGAATTCTGGGCAAACGCTGGCAGCCCGAGAGCGTTGCGCTGCGCGGCATCGACGCCCCAGCGGATGCCGGCCTCATCGATCCAGGTGCGGATGATCTCGAGATCGGAATCAGCGAGATCGAACCGGCGCTGCAACGCGGGGGATTCCAGAATGCTCATGACGCTGCTGGCGGTGAAACGGCTGCCGGCTGCTTCGAGAATGCCCAGGAAGGTGTCGACGACGCCGTTCTCCGCCCGCGCGCCGCGATCGGAGACGCTGAAGGGAATGCGCCGCGCTTCGGGCGCGGTGTCGAAGACAGCGTCGATAAACGGCGCGTATTTTCCGATCTCCGGAGCCATCACGACGATGTCGTGCGGTTTCAGGCCGGGCTGCCGCGCGAACAGTGCGAGCAACTGGTCATGCAGCACCTCCATCTCGCGCATCGGGCTGTGACAGGAGTGAAACTGGAGCGAACGATCCGTCGCGGCGACCGCGCGCGGCGTCTCGCCAATCGGATCCTGCAGCAGGAAAATATCGCGCTGGATCTGCCCGAGGATGGTGTCGTTAGGCGGACTTTCCGACTGATCTTGTTCCCGCGTCGGATTCAGGTCGGTGACGTTCTCGAGAAATTCGCGTCCGAGTTTGCCGAAGGAAGCGAGGAGCGGATTGCACCGCGCAAATTGCAGGTCGAGTTGTGCGGTCGCCGGCGCCTTGCGCCGGGCGCGCACCTCTTCGCGCTCGGACCGGATATCGCCCCACCATTCCGGAGTCGGCCGCATAACGAAGAGATGCACCTCGGTGAACTGCGCGAGCTCCTGGAAAAACTCGATGTAAAAGGGCGGCAGCGTCGAGATGCCAAAAACCGAAACGCGCTCGGGCAAGGGCGCGGCGCCGCGGCGCAAGGCGGCAGTGAATTCCTCCGCCAAGGCGGGCGGATGCGGACCGGGCGCAGAGCGGGCCAGCTCCCGCCATAGAATTGCCTGCCAGTCCTTCTCACTTCCGCCGCGTTCCCAATCGAGAATCATGCGCGGCCGGAAGGCGAGATATTGGTCAAACGAGCTCGCGATTTTGCCCGCGAGTTGGAAGCGGCGCAGCTCGGGGCGCGGTTGTTCGAGATAGCGTCGGGTGTCGCCGAACTCGCGCCGCGCCGCCAGCTCCGGGAGCAACTTCATGATCCGCCAGGTAAGATTTTCACGGGCGTAGAAGCGGGCTGCGGCGCGTCCGGGCAACGCCGCATCCATCAGTCCAGCGACGAATTTCTGTGGGAAAAGAAACGAGATGTTCGCGCAAATACGCTGGCGCAGCGCGAGCTGCTGAGTGAGCCAGCGTTCCAGGCCGAGAGTCGGGATAACAACGGCCTCGGCGGCAAACGGGTCCTCCAGCGGCCGCTGCAAGACCGACGCCATCGCATCGGCGAGCCGCTCGAGGCGATTACTGGTATGAAGATGGAAACCGGGATTTGGGGACACTCGCCAGCACCATATCACAAGCCGTTGGACAAAAGGTGTCCGACAAAACAACTTTTTTTCGCCGCCCGAACGATTGCGCTTGAAGGGGACGTCGCGACGGCCTTACAGGTTGGACATGGTACGTCCGATAGCCGCCAAACCGCGCCCAAACCGCCCCCGCGGCCGGCGTCCCACGGTCGAACAGTTTTCCCG
>JALYQE010000190.1 GCA_030855965.1 Verrucomicrobiota bacterium
AAGGAAAACCTCCGTCTCGATCTCTTCCGTTTTCAGTTCACCGCGTTCGATCTCGGGCGAGTTGTACCAGAAGGAGGCGGTCTCGACTTCCACGAGGTCGCGCACCACGAGCCACTTCAATTTCGAAAGCGCCTTGCGTTCGAGTCGCGCATTCTGCGCGCCGACCGCCGGGTTTTGTCCCATGACGAACATGCCTTCCATTTCCCCGTCGAGCATGTCGTAGAGAAACTCGAAGTAGGAATGATTGCCGGCCAGCTTGGGGAGGAAGTGGTAGCCAAAATCGTTCTCCGGCGTGGCGCGTTGGCCGTAGTAGGCCTTTAGCGTGCTGATGAAATAGCTCGGGAAATTGTTCCAAAGCCCGGTCGGGTTGGTGTGTTTCTTCAGGTATTCGTCGAGCGTGTCTTCCCCTTGCCCGGCGCGGGGCATGGCGAGGTAACCCGGCAGCGTGTCGTAAAGCGTCGGGATATCGGTCGAGCCCTGGATGGAAGCGTGCCCGCGCAGCGCGAGAATGCCGCCGCCCGGACGCCCGATGTTGCCTAACAAAAGCTGCAGCATCGCGGCCGTGCGGATGACCTGGACGCCTTTCGAGTGATGCGTCCAGCCGACCGCGTAGCAAATCGCGGCCGTCTTGTCCGGCCCGGAAGCTTTCGTTAGGGCGTCCGCCACTTTGTGGAAAAGCTCCGGCGGAATGCCGCAGACCTTTTCCACCATCTCCGGCGTGTAGCGCGCGTAGTGACGCTGGAGGGTTTGGAAAACGCAGCGCGGATCCTGCAGCGTGAGATCGCGCCGCGGATGACTCAGCCCCTCGCCTTCGTAGAGCCAGGTCGCCGGGTCGTAGATGCGTTTCGTTTCATCCCAGCCGGAGAAGAAACCGCTCTCGTGATCTTGGAATTCCTCGCGCAGGAGACAGGAGGCGTTGGTGTAATGGACGACGTAATCGCGGAAGTAGAGATCGCTCTCGATCACGTGCCGGATGATTCCGCCGAGGAACGCGATGTCCGTCCCAGCGCGGATCGGGACCCAGATGTCGGCCAGCGCGCTCGTGCGCGAAAAACGCGGATCGACGTGGATGATGGTGGCGCCGTTTTCCTTCGCCTTCATCACCCAGCGAAATCCAACCGGATGCGCCTCGGCCATCGACGAGCCTTCGATCAGGATGCAGTTCGAGCGCGCGAGATCCTGTTGCGCGGTCGTAGCTCCGCCCCGGCCGAAGGAGGTGCCCAGACCGGGCACCGTGCTGCTATGTCATATCCGGGCCTGGTTCGACACGCACACCATGCCCAGGCCTCCGGTAAACAGTTTCTTGATCAGGTAATTCTCTTCGTTGTCGAGGGTCGCGCCGCCGAGATGGGCGATGGCGGTGGTGTGATTCACGACCGAGCCGTTCTTCTCTTTCGTGAAGGTCTGCTTGCGCGAATCCCAGAGCCGCTCGGTGATCATCTCCATCGCGTTCGCGAGTGAAATCTCCGTCCACGCCTTCGCCCGCGGAGCGCGATATTTCACCTTCGTCTCGCGCAACGAATGTGTGAGGAGTTGAAACGATGCCGCGCCTTTCGGGCAAAGATTTCCCTGCGAAATAGGCGACTCGGGGTCGCCTTCGATCGAGACCAGCTTCCCGTTCTTGTGATAAATCAGCTGGCCGCAGCCGACGGCGCAGAACGGACAAATCGAGCGCGCCACCTCGGCGCCGTCGATCCGCGCGTGCATCCCGCGCGTTGCTTCCGACATCGATTCGAGGCCAGTGCCGTCCTTGCCCTCGACGATCTGGCGCACGAGCGGCCATTTCAAGATGAGATCGGCGAAGGACTGCATCATGACCTTATCGCACGAGGAAGATTCGGTGGCTGTTGAATTCCGGACTCACAAAAATCCGGCTCATCGGCTGACCTGGATTTGCAGAAATGAGCGCCGCTAGCCTGGGTTTACAACATGTCTCTTAAATTGCCCGCTCCGTTTCGTTAGGCGCCGACCTCGCGGCGCTGGCGGCGGCATGATATTCCTGCAGGCTGCGCACGGTCAGCGCGCCCTTTTGCAGCGACCGAATCCCCTCCGCGCTGGCCGCGGCCGCGCGAATCGTGGTCATGATCGGGATGCGCTCGGTCAAAGCCGCGGTGCGGATTTTCACCTCGTCTTCGCGCGGGATCTTGCCGCTCGGGGTGTTGATGATGAACTGGATCTGTCCGTTTTTGACCAGGTCGCGCACGTTCGGCCGGCCTTCCGCGATCTTGAACACTTTCGTCACTTCCACGCCGGCGGCCGCGAGCATGTCGGCGGTGCCGGAAGTGGCGATGATCCCGAATCCGAGGTCGGCGTACTCGCGCGCGAGCGCGATCACGTTTGGCTTGTCGGCGTCTTTGACGCTGATGAAGACATTGCCCGCGGTCGGCAGTGGCCACTGGCTGGCGAGCTGCGATTTGGCAAAGGCGAGGCCGAGATCGGCATCGATTCCCATCACCTCGCCGGTCGATTTCATTTCCGGCCCTAACGAAATGTTAAAGCCTTCGAAACGGAGAAAAGGGAAGACCGCTTCTTTGACGGAATAATGCGTCGGCACGATTTCCTCGGTGAACCCAAGCTCGCGCAGGGAGGCGCCGGTCATCACCTTGGCGGCCAGCTTGGCCAGCGGCACGCCAATCGCCTTGCTCACAAACGGCACCGTGCGCGACGCGCGCGGATTCACTTCCAGGACGTAAACGAGATCGCCTTTGATCGCGAACTGCACGTTCATCAGGCCGCGCACTTGCAATTCCATTGCCATCGCCTTGGTCGCGCTCGCGATCTCCTTCAGGATCCGCGGCGAAAGCGAAAATGTCGGGATAACGCAGGCGCTGTCGCCGCTGTGAATACCGGCCTCCTCGATATGTTCCATGATCGCGCCCACGACCGCTGTGTCCCCGTCGGCGATGCAATCGACGTCCACCTCGATCGCGTCCTCGAGAAAACGATCGACCAGCACCGGGCGCTCCGGGCTGACCTCGATCGCGCTCCGCATGTAGCGGCGAAGATCTTCCGCGTGATAGACCAGCTCCATCGCCCGCCCACCGAGGACAAACGACGGCCTAACGAGCACCGGATAGCCGATCCGCTCCGCGATCGCGACCGCTTCATCCTCGCTTGTGGCGGAGCCGCTCGGAGTCTGGCGGAGCCCGAGCCGGTCGAGCATTTCGGCGAAGAGTTGGCGATTCTCGGCCAGCTCGATGCTCTCCGGCTGGGTCCCGATGATCGGGACGCCGGCGGCCTTGAGGCCGGCCGCGAGATTGAGCGGCGTCTGCCCGCCGAACTGCACGATGACGCCGTCCGGCTTTTCCTGTTCGTAAATGTTGAGCACGTCCTCGTGCGTGAGCGGCTCGAAATAGAGTTTGTCGCTCGTGTCGTAGTCGGTCGAAACCGTTTCCGGGTTCGAGTTGACCATGATCGTCTCGATCCCGAGCTCGCGCAGAGCGAAGGCGGCGTGGACGCAGCAGTAGTCGAACTCGATCCCCTGGCCGATCCGGTTCGGGCCGCCGCCCAGGATCATGATTTTGCGTTTTGCGCTCGGACGCATCTCATTCTCGTCGCCGTAGGTGGAGTAATAGTATGGCGTGTAAGCCTCAAACTCGGCTGCGCAGGTATCGACCAGGCGGTAGGTCGGTACGACCCCGGCGGCGATCCGCTCGGCGCGGATCTCATCTTCGGTCGAGCCTAACGAATGAGCCAGCTGCCGGTCGGAAAATCCGAGGCGTTTGAGTCTACGGAGCACAGGCTGGAAGCCTGTGCTCCGTTCGGACGCTTCTTCGTGCAGCTTTCCCCCGCGCTGCAGAACGAATTGACCCTCCGATAACTTTGCCTTGGCTGGGTTTGCAGCGACATACTCGCGGTAACGTTCCAGTTCGTCGTAGTCCCGGACCATGCGGTCGAAACTTTCGTCCTGCCAGAGCGGGCCGCTCCTGCCCAACGATCGATTGATTTCCTTGGCGGAAAAGGATTTCCAGGAATGCAGAACCTCCGAAAGTGTCCCTTTCTCCTCTGTTTGCACCAGAGCGTGGACGTGGTTTGGCATAACCACGAAAGCGTCGAGCTGATATCGATCACCATCGAAATGGCGTAACGCTTGCGCAACGATTTGCGCGACTGCCGGGTTGCGGAGCAGGCAACTACCCGAGCCGTGATCGAACCACTCTTCACGGCTTTGGATGAAGCGACGGTGATGCTCGAAAGCGGTTTTCGCATCCCAGGGCTCCGGATGATGCTTGAGCCACGAGGCCAGTTCTTCACGCCATTGCTGCTGCAGTTCGGCCGGTACGGCGTCGGCCAGGCGGAAGGTGACGAAGTAGGTCGCGCCCGGCTGTTCCCAATGCGGAAGATTTCGCCGGGTGCGGTGGGTAGCACCGTGCGGATCCATCGTGCGGAAGGTCGGCCGGAGCACAGGCGTCTCGCCTGTGGGGACTGCGGGCGTCCCGCCTGCAGCAACACCTGAAACAGGCGAGACGCCTATTTCCCCCACAGGCAGGATGCCTGTGCTCCGGCGAAGTTGCGCGCTCGCGTCCACCACCTGCGCGATGTTCTGCAAAAACCAGGGATCGATTTTCGTTAGACCGAATACTTCCTCGATCGACATCCCATCCTGAAAAGCCTGCGCCAGGTAAAAGATCCGCTCGGCGTTCGGCACGCTCAGCTTGCGCCGCAGCGTTTCGCCATCGACCGGCGTCTCGCGACCATCGCCGCAGAGCCCGAAGCGCTTGATCTCGAGACTGCGCAACGCTTTTTGCAGCGCTTCCTTAAAAGTACGCCCGATTGCCATCGCTTCCCCGACGCTTTTCATCCGCGTTGTCAGGGTGGCGT
>JALYQE010000204.1 GCA_030855965.1 Verrucomicrobiota bacterium
GTGAGCACGCCGACCCCGAAGAGCCAGAGAAGCCAGCGTTTGTGGCCACGCCGGAAATCGTCCTGCATGCAGCCGAGCACGACGAGAGTGGAAATGCCGAAAAGGTTGCCGGTCTGGTTGCGATTGGGGAACGGTCCAAAGCCGCGTTCGTTATGCCAAAAGGGCAGCGCCGTCCCGCGATAATGCAGGTAAAGACAGAGCGCGGCCAGCGCGATGATCCCGGCGGAATAAAGACGGGCCGCGAGCCGGATGTCGCGCAGGCTGGCATCGAGAGTCGCGACGTAATAAATCCAGCAGAGCCCGGCGCCGAGCAGGATCATGCCTTCAACCGTGAGCCAAGGCTGGACCGTGACGGTGGAAGCGAGCTGGACTCCGAAGTCTTTCGTTAGGGCAATGCGCCAGGGAGGCAGGACAAACCAGCGCGCGGGTAGGAAGGCGGCCGCGGCCAGCGCCACAAAAAGCAGCGCGACCGTGTTCAGGGCCGGCCCAAGAGAAAAACGCGGCGGCCGCAGGAGCAGGAGGGCGGAGAAACATCCGAGAACGAGCGCGATACTCCAGCGCTGCGTCGTACCGCCCAGAAACGCGGCGCCGACGACGAGAAATGGCAGGCCAATTGCGGCCAATCCGGCAGCGGAACCACCGGCGGAAGTCGGTCGGGCGTGCGGGGTTGGCTCGGAAGGTTGCATCGATCGTCCAGTTGCTGTGAAATGGAATTGGCGTAACCAACTTGCGCTTTCTCCATGCAGCGAATCAATCTTTCTTCCGGTGATCGGACTAGCGGACTCTCTACCGTTTCCGCTGCAGTGGTGCTTCCCAGTCGATAAACATGCTCACGCAGCGCACGCAAGGATTGTATCGCCTTTTTCTGCTTTGCCAGATTGCGATCGTGGCCGGGCTCTTCTGGTTTGGGGTCTGGCTGATGGTGACCTTTTACTCGGAAGGGGCCGAGCTGACCTGGCGGCGCTACAGCATTTATTGCACGATGCTGGTCATCGGTTTGCTCGGGGAATCGCTCAGCCGGGAAGGCTCAAAAAGATATTTTCTCCAGAGCGAATTGCTCCGCCAGCATCGCCTCGCCCTGCGCCAGACTTTGGCCAGCGTCGGGGTGCTCGTCTTTTATCTGGTCGCGACCAAGGACGGCTTCATCTCGCGACTTTTCTTCTTCAATTTCATCCCCTGGCTTTATATCGCGCTTCTTTTTTCGCACCATTTCCTGCCCGAATTCCTCGCCCGCGGAATTTTTCGCCGGGAAGAAAAAACGCTTCTCGTCGGCTCGACCGCGAAGGCGGCGCAGCTCCGCCGCTGGCTGCGGCGCAAGGCGGAGATGGGCTTGCGCACGGTCGGGATCATTTGCGAGGAATCGCTCGATTGCACGCACGACGGGATTCCCGTTCTCGGCGGCGCCGACCGCTTCCGCAGCGTGATCGAGGAGCACGGCGTGACCCAGGTCATCATGCTCGAGTTCCCGCAATTCACCGAACTAAACCGCAACCTGATCGCGACTTGCGACCAGCTCGGGGTGCGACTCGTGATTGTGAGCGACCTCGAGGAAAAGCTCGGGCATCCGGTGACGCACTTCGACGATGATGGCTTTCGCTTCGTCGGGTTGCGGGAGGAGCCGCTGGAAAATCCCTTCAACCGGGGGGTCAAACGCACGATCGATTTCGTCCTCGCGCTTCCGATTATGCTCTTTGTTTTCCCGCCCCTGGTGGTCGTCGTCTGGCTCGCGCAGCGGCTGCAATCGCCCGGGCCGCTTTTCCATAAACAAATCCGGGCCGGGATTCAAAACCGGCGCTTCGATATTTGGAAGTTCCGCACCATGCATCCGGCCAATCACGACGTCGCGCGTCAGGCGACAAGCGAGGACGAACGCGTCTATTCGTTAGGCAGATTATTTCGCAAGCTGAGCGTGGATGAGATTCCGCAATTCTGGAACGTCCTCCGCGGCGACATGAGCGTGGTCGGTCCGCGCCCGCACCTGCTCGAGCACAACGCGCAGTTTTCGCAGCTGATGGCGAACTACCAGGTGCGGACTTTCGTCAAGCCGGGGATCACCGGCCTGGCCCAGGTGCGCGGCTTCCGGGGCGAAGCGCAGACGAGCAAAGACATCCAGAACCGGGTCGCCTGCGACATCGAGTACCTGGAAAATTGGAACCTGACCCTGGAGGCCGGAATCATCGTCCGGACGATGGTGCAACTGATCGTGCCGCCGCCCTCGGCGTATTGACAATTATCGTCCCAGACGCTGGGCGACCTTCTTTTGCTCGGCGAGCAGCTCTTCCGGAACATAAGGCGCGAGCGTCTGGAAGAATTCTTCCTGGCCCGCCAGCTCCTTCGCCCACTCGTCGGGCTTGACCGAGAGGAGTTCGCTCAGGTTCTCGTCGGAGAAGCCTTCCAAGCCTTTCAGGTCGAGATCTTCCGGCCGCGGCACCGCGCCAATCGCGCTCCCCCCCGCTCCGCCGGTGCCTTCGCAGCGATCGACGATCCATTTCAAGACCCGCATGTTGTCGCCGAAACCGGGCCAGAGAAATTTTCCCTCCGCATTTTTGCGGAACCAGTTGACGTGAAAAATGAGCGGCGGATTCGTCAGGCGCGGGCCGGTCTGGAGCCAGTGCCGGAAGTAATCGCCGATGTTGTAACCGCAGAACGGGAGCATCGCCATCGGATCGCGTCGCACCTGGCCGACGGCGCCGGTCGCGGCCGCGGTCGTCTCGGAAGCCATCGTCGCGCCCACATAAACGCCGTGCTTCCAATCGTCAGCCTGGAAGACCAGCGGCATGGTGTTGCTCCGGCGTCCGCCAAAAATAATCGCGCTGATCGGGACCCCCACCGGATCTTCCACTTCCGGGTCGAGGACCGGGTTGTTCCGCATCGGGACGGCGAA
>JALYQE010000208.1 GCA_030855965.1 Verrucomicrobiota bacterium
CGATCGTGGTGGAGTGCGGCGTGGAACGCGGAGAATTTATTCGCCGCCGGGGGGCCGACCTGGCCGAAGGACAAAAAATCCTGGCCCGCGGCGAACCGTTGGCCGCGCAATCCATGGCGTTGCTCGCTTCGCAAGGCCGGGCCGAGATCGAGGTCGGCGGGCTGGCGCGTGCGGCGATCGTTTCGACCGGCGACGAGCTGGTGCCCGCTGGCGCCACCCCGCGCACAGGACAGATTTTTGAGAGCAACGCCCTCATGTTGCGCGCCCTTGCCCGCGGTTCCGGCGTCGAAGTTTCCCTGGTCGAACATTGCCCGGACGACCTGGAGCGAGTGACCGAACTTTTCCGGCGCGGAATTGAAAACGACGCCCTCATCGTGAGCGGCGGCGTCTCAGTGGGTGATCATGATTTCGTCAAACCGGCCTTGCGCGCGCTCGGGGCCGAGATCGATCTCTGGCGGGTTGCGATCAAGCCGGGGAAGCCGTTTCTCTTCGGCCGCGCCGGCGGTTGCGCGATTTTCGGACTCCCGGGAAATCCGGTCTCAGCTTTTATCACCTTTCTGAAATTTGTCCGGCCGGCTTTGCGAAAAATGAGCGGCGCAGCGGACGAACACCTCGGCCTGCGCCAGGTCTCAGCGCGCTTGGCGGGGGAGGTGGAGAATGATGATGAGCGGCCGCATTATCTGCGCGGTCAGTTGAAGGGAGGCATCTTCAACGTCCACGGCCTGCAGGAGTCGCACGCCCTGTTTGGTTTAAGTCGCGCGAACGCGCTGCTGCGGGTTGGGAGCCGTGAAAAATTCGCGGCAGGCGCTATCGTCGGCGTCGAATTGTGGGATTGAGTGCGGTCGTTTTTACCTCGGGAAATTCCCGATTTCTTTTTAGGAGTCGACCATACGCGCAGGCCGCTGGCCCGATCCGTTTCAAGTTTGCACGGCTCTTCCAGATAAAGAATTTGCCGGCCGGGCTTGTCGTTAGGCGAACCCGCAAACACCCAAACAAAAGGATAATAAAATTATGAAATTGGATTCACTCCGCACCCTCTGGATCGAAGAAATGCGTGATCTCTACAACGCCGAGAATCAGCTCCTCAAGGCGCTGCCGAAGATGGCGAAAAAGGCGAGCACGGCCGAACTGAAGTCAGCTTTCGAGAGTCATCTCGAAGAGACGCAGACGCACGTCGAGCGACTCGACGAAATCTTCGTCAAACTGGGCAAGAAACCGACCGGCAAGACCTGCAAGGCGATGAAGGGCCTGGTCGAGGAAGGCTCCGAGATGATGAAGGAAGATGGCCCGGAATCGGTCATCGACGCCGGCCTGATTGCCGCCGCGCAGCGGGTCGAACATTACGAGATGGCCGGCTACGGTGTCGTCCGCACGTTTGCGTCAGTCCTCGGTGAGGACGAAGCGCAGGCCCTCCTCCAGGAAACGCTGGACGAGGAAGGCGCGGCTGACAAAAAGCTGACCGAGATCGCTGAGGGCATCGTCAACGAGGAAGCCGACAGCGAGGAAGAAGCCGAGGAGGCGACCGCTGGCAAGTCCCGTTCTCGTCGTTAGGCGAGCAGCGGTTTGTAAAATTATCGCCACCGCGATCCGTGCGATCGCGGTGGCGTTTTCGTTTTTTGATGGGAGCGTTTTGCAGCAATGGGTCTGACCGAGTATCAGCGAAAACGAAACTTTTCCGTCACGGCGGAACCCAGCGGCGCGAAAAAGAAACCGCGGCCGAAGCGGGTCGCGGGCGCCTCGCGTTTCGTGATCCAGAAACACGACGCCAGCCGCTTGCATTACGACTTTCGGCTGGAGATGGAGGGCGTTCTGAAATCGTGGGCCGTGCCCAAGGGCATTCCCTGGGAGCGGGGCGAAAAACATCTCGCGGTCGAGGTCGAGGATCATCCGATCGACTACGAGGATTTTGAAGGCGTCATCCCGGCGGGCAGCTACGGCGGCGGCACGGTCATGGTCTGGGATCGCGGCAACTATTACGTCCACGGCGAGAAGCCGCTCGAGGCCCTGAAGGAAGGCCGGCTTCATCTCGTCCTCGAGGGGGAAAAACTGCAGGGAGACTGGGCTTTGATCCGGACCCGGAGTGACGGCAGCAAAAACCAGTGGCTGCTTTTGAAAAGCGACGCCGACGTCAAGGCCATCTCGAAAAAGCGCGACGACGCGTCGGCCAAGACCGGCCGGACGATGAAGCAGATCGCGAAAGATCGCGACGCCGAATGGCAATCGAACCGGGACGAGCCTAACGATACCCAGAAAAATCTGCGCG
>JALYQE010000291.1 GCA_030855965.1 Verrucomicrobiota bacterium
CTCCAACCCCCTCGCCAACTGCAACCGCGACTCCAACTCCAACGCCCTCGCCAACTGCAACCACGACTCCGACACCGACACCGACTCCAACTCCGACGCCTTCCCCGACTGCAACCGCGACTCCGACACCCACCTCGACGCCCGTTCCGACGGCAACACCGTCGCCATCAGCAACTCCCACGGCCACTCCGACGTTGACACCGACACCTACACCTACACCGCCTGCCGCGAAATGGCCTGTCGGGTTCTACTCGCTGACCGATGGAGGCGCACTAACGATCGACGAGCATGACCCGCTCAGTGACCCGCTGATCGATCGGAGTTATTTTGACGGCTACCGGATGCGCTTATGGGCGACGCACATCCAGCCCGACACGACCGGCGATCCCGACATTGATTCCGTGACCTTTGATTGGACACTCCTGGACAATGCCAGGGACATCGCCGCCGCGCATGGGAAAAAGCTTGGAGTCAGCATAGCCTGGGGTCGCACCGCGCCGCGGTGGCTGTATCTCAAGGGAGCCTACAAATTCCAGGTCGACCCCGCGGACAATAATCTGAACAACGCAGGCTTCGATATGCCGTTGCCGTGGGATCCGGTTTACCGCAGCTATCTCTTTAACTTCATCGACACGTTTGCTGCCCGCTATGATAACGACCCCACGATCACCTATATCGTCATCACTGGATTCCAGCAGAGGGTAGAGAACAGGCTGGTTAACATGATTGACGCTTCAGTGGCGATCACCGATGCGGTAACCTCTAACTCAGGAGCTTTCGGCAAGGTGACATCGAACAGCGCGAAATTCCTCACACGAGTTGGAGCTTCAGCCATCGTCGGAAAGACGATCTTCGATAATAGTCCGGGCGATAATGATGTTGCCGTGTTTCGCGAGGGAACAGTCGTATGTGACCCCGCGACGACTCCCGGATGCCCGGCGGCCCCGACCGACACCACCGTCTATCTGTCCAAGCAGGTGCTTGTCTCGGCCGGGAACGTCACAACCAACATCGAGGAATGGATTGTCGGGCAGGGGGACGAGTGGAAGTTGAATCAACAGGCCATCGCACAGGGCTACGATGACAAGCCACCGCTCAAAGATGAGGTGTTGTTCGGGAAGACCTGGTCGCCCTACTATCCCGACGTCACGAGCGGCTTTGCCAGCACCCGCGCGTATATCCCGGCCGTCGAGATGATCATGGATAAGTGGGCGACGGCGTTTGCGCATACCCCGGTTTTGTTGACCGGACAGATTCCTTTCAGCGACGCCAATCCCTGGGGAGTCATGACGGAGGGCACGGTGAAGCAATATCTCGAGCAGTGGCCGCTCGGGGGTTACATGGTTGCTTCGTTGTATGCGCTTTGCCCGGGTGATTACACCGGGATTCGACAGGTCCATACCAAGCCAAAGGGGGATCAGTGGATCTATTCTCTGAACCGGGATGAGGTCTACCGCGACGCAGTGTGCGCGGACGGCAGCGCGATTCCACCGTTCGGACCGCAACGCGCTCATGACATTGCGCAAGGATCATGGGAAAAGGGCGACTCGTTCATGGAGGGCTACTACCCAGACATGGCGACAGAAGATCCAGCAATGAACGCTGCGTGGTTGGAGGAAAGGGCCAGATTCAGCGCTCCAGTCCCAACCGCAACACCGACGCCAACGCCAGCGTCGGTCCTCGCCAACATCTCGACCCGTCTCGTGGTCGGGAGCGGCGACAATGTCGGCATCGGTGGGTTTATCGTGACCGGCACGCAGCCGAAAAAGGTAATTGTCCGAGCCATCGGACCTTCCCTGACGCTCCCGGGCGTGATGGCCAACCCAACCCTCAGCCTTTTTAGTCCTGGCGGGACCCTTCTCGCCTCAAACGACGACTGGCGAAATACCCAGGAAGCCGAAATTCTCGCGAGCGGTATTCCGCCGGCGAACAACAAGGAATCGGCCATCGTCGCGACCCTGCCGGCGAGCGCGAACGGGCTGGCCTACACCGCCATCATTAGCGGAGCGGATAACACAACCGGCATCGGAGTGGTCGAGGTTTACGATCTCGATGCCAGCGCCGATTCCCGGCTGGCCAACATCTCGACCCGCGGCCAGGTGGGAGAGGGCGACGGCGTCCTGATCGGAGGCCTCATCGTCGTCGGAAGCGACCCGCAAAACGTCATCGTGCGCGCGCTCGGGCCGTCGTTAGGCGATGCCGGCCTGACCGGTGCGCTTTCGGATCCGGTCTTGGAATTGCGGGACGGCAACGGCAATCTCCTGGCCTCGAACGACAATTGGCGCGAAACCCAGGAAGCGGCCATCACCGCCGCCGGGTTGCCGCCCGCCAGCGACCTCGAAGCAGCCATCGTCGCGACCTTGCCCGGCAGCCCCGGCGGCATCGGTTACACCGCGATCGTACGCGGGGTGAACGGTACGACCGGGGTCGCCCTGGTCGAAGTCTACGGGCTCGCGCCCTGACTGGCGGGCATCCTACTTCCCGAGGAGCAAGCGGAGGAAGCGCGCGTCGGAAAATCTTCCGCCCTTCCCCTGCCTAACGACAACGAGGTCGAGCGACGGGATGACGTAGAGCCGCTGGTACCCGGAGCCAATGCACGCTACCAGGTCGCGCGGAGCATCGCGGCAAAGACAAGCCTCGCGCCAGTCCTGGCGCGGCCATTTCGGGGTGAGCATGTCTTCAAAATCAAACTCCCGCCCGCCGGGCGCGGCGCGATTATTCCACCAGCCTAACGAAAAGGCGCGATTAGGGGCGGAGCCGCGCCAGGCTTGCTCGAGGGATTCCGATTTCAAGACCGGCTTGCCCCGCGCCAGGACAAGCTCTCCCATCCGGGACCAATGCCGCGCGGTCAGAACGAAGCCGGCGGCGAGAAGGGGATTGCCGGCGCGGTCGTCGAGATAGCGCTGCGGGCCGAGGCGCAACTTTTTCAAGACGCGCCGTTCCAGATATTCCGTCGGCGTTTTATCGCGCAGCTTTTCTTTTAGCACCCGGTGAAAGACCTGGAGCGCGCCCGGGCCGTAGATGAACGCTTTCCCGGGCGCGGCCACCATCGGCAATTTCAGCGCCGCCTGGTCGCGATCGCCGTATTCGTTCACCTGCAAATGGAAACCGGGCGCGAGGCCGGAGGAAAAATCGAGCAGTTGCCGGAGCGTGACCTGCGCTTTGCGCGGGTCTTTCTGCCAGGCGGTGATGGT
>JALYQE010000294.1 GCA_030855965.1 Verrucomicrobiota bacterium
CGGCGGCAGATTTGCGGACGGGGCGGGCAAGGAAGAGGTAGCAATGTTCATCGGTCATCCCGGGCGAGGAGAAGAAATGGCCTAACGGGACCATCTCCGCCCCGGGCTCCAGTTCGTAGCCGGTCTCTTCGCGCAACTCGCGCGCGGCCACTTCGCGGACGGCGGCTTCATCGGGCTCGAGGTTAGCGTCTATCTGGCCCGCGGGCATCGACCAGATGGCGGCGCGGATCGGGATGCGCTCCTCGCGGATGAGGACGAATTTTCCCTCGCGGGTGAGGGGCGCGATGACGACCGCGGGTTTGCGATGGACGACTGACCACCGGCGGGCGGGCTGCGACGGGGTGCGCACCTGGTCGG
Source organism: Verrucomicrobiota bacterium (assembly GCA_030855965.1). Lineage (GTDB taxonomy): Bacteria > Verrucomicrobiota > Verrucomicrobiia > Chthoniobacterales > UBA10450 > Palsa-1392. The sequence continues at coordinate 358 of JALYQE010000294.1, forward strand.
TCGCGACGGTGAGGTGCGGGGTGGTGAAATGGATTTCGCTGCCGAGTGTTTCCCAGCCCGCCTCTGGCTGGTCGTGCACGAGGTTGGTTTTTTGCACGCGGGAAAGTTATGGATGGCGTCGGGAAAAGCGAATCGTTAGCGCTTTTCGCGCAGAATCCGCACCGCGACAAAACGCGTCTCGGGGAGGATGAATTTGCGCAACTCAAGCTCGACCCGGCGTAAGGCGAACTTCTTTAGCAGATGCTCCGCAATGACGTTTGCCAGCGTCTCGAGCAGTTTGTCCTGCCGGCTGGAAACGAAGGCCTGAACCTCGGCGCAAACCGCGGCGTAATTGATCGTCCGCCCGAGGTCGTCGGCCAGGTTCCGGAATTCGTCTTTGGGTTCGAGGACGAGCGAGGCGGTCAGGCGCTGAGGCTGGGCGCGTTCCGCATCGGGCACGCCAATTCGGGCCGTGAGCTCGAGTTCTTCGATCAGGATCTGGTCGTTAGGCATGGGCAGCGAGGTCCGACAGGGCGGTGCTACAGCATGAAGCTTTCGACGGCCCGGGAAAGGAGAAAGAGCAGCGGCCGGCCATTCTTTTAGCTACTTATTTCCTAACTACCGCACCCCACCCATGAAAATCTCCCCGCGAATCAGCGCCCTCTGCGGCGCCACTCAACTGTTTCTCGCCGCCACGCTCCCCGCTCAAATCATAACCCACGGCCCGGTGGCCACGATCCCCGGAACGATGAGCATTTGATCGTCGCCCAGATGCGATTCGGCGAGCGATCTCGTGTCTCTCGTTAGGTCGTGACCGATGAACTGACCGAGATAGATATAGCCCGAAGGCATCGCGAGCGTTCGCTTCCGCGCCGCGCACTTCCCCTTGCTATCTCGCATAATCCAGGCCAGCTCCCCGAGTTTCTCCTCCGGGTGCGGCGCCCATTCCCCCGGACAAAGCCGGCTGTAGTGGCCCTTCGGGGATTTTAGGAGACGGGAGGTTTGCCATGATTTGCTCGTTAGTCCGGAGCGGAATAATTCTTTCGCCGAAGAGTGTCCGTTCTGTCGACTCAAATTCCGGCGTTGCCGGGCGGTCCCGACCAAGTGGAACCGCCCGTCCGCCTTTGCCTAGCTCCGCTCTTTTGCGTCTTCCTCCGCGATCATGTCCGACAAGGGCGCGTGCGCGTCGTGGGACTCCTCGATCGTCGGGTTGCCCATGCTGAAGCTGCGCAGAGCGCTCATCTTGCGCGCGAACGTCCGGGAGGAAGCGCGCAGACCGGGCCCATCCTGGACGTAGCTCGCGGCATTGGCGGCCGCGATGTTCATCTGGGCCGCGGTCGCGATCGCATCCTGGTTCGCGCCGAGGAAGAGGAATGTCCAGCGATACTCTTCGGTCTGGCGCTTGATGGCAGCAGCCAGCTGATGCCACGTGTAGTTGTGGGAGGAATTTTCTTCGCCGTCTGTCAAGATTGCCACGATGACCTGCGCCGGACGATCGGATTCGGGGAGAGCAGCCAGGCGGGTACCCAGTTCTTTAATCGTCCTGCCAATCGCATCGAGCAACGCCGTGCTCCCGCGCGGGACGTAGGTCTCCTCGTCGAGTGGCACCACTTCCGCCACCGGGAGCGCGTTTACCGGCACCAGATATTCGTCGTCGAAGAGGACGAGTGTGAGCTTGGCCAGGCCCTCGACCTGCTGCTGTTCTTTCAGGAAACGGTTGAAGCCCTCGATCGCTGCATCCCGGCAAATATTCATCGAACCGGAACGGTCCAGAACGAAGGCAATTTCCGCATAGTTATTTTTCATGCCCCCATTATACCAGGGAGGGTAGGACACTGGCTGTCCGACGAAGAAAGTTTTTCTGCCCGCTGCGCGGCCTACTTTCCGGCGTAGTCGGCCACCAGTTTCCGCCCCACTTCGGCCAGCCGCTGCCGGAGTTTTGCCGGCTCGAGCACTACTGCCTGGTCGCCCCAGCTCAGGATCCAACGCTCGATTTCCTCCAGGCTGCCGAGCTGCAGCTGCAGTTCCAGCCCGCCGTCGCGCAGCTCCTTGATCTTCTGCGAATGATGCCACGTGCGCTCGCGCACGAGCTGGGCAGCAAAAGAATTAAAGCGCACCCGCACGGTGGTGCGGCCATCGCTTTGGAAAACGCCGAAACTGGAATCGAGAAATTTCCCGATCGAAAAATTGGCCGGCCGCCGGAAGCGCGCGCCCGTTTTTCGCGGCTCGAAGATGCGGGGCAGGGCAAAGGTGCGCAGCTGCTGGCGATCGAGATCGAAGGCGAAGAGATACCATTGGTTGTCGACGCAGCCGAGATGGTAAGGGCGCACCCGCCGCGTTTCCTCCGCGGTGCTGCGCAATTTACAATAGCGGAACTCGACCTCGACCGAATTCAGCACCGCGTGGCTGAGCACCTCGAAAACTTCCAAGTCGGCCTGGCTATGCCCGGCGCTGCGAAACGAAATGGCCGCGTCCAGGTCGCTCCAGGTAAACGTCACCTTGTCCTTCAAGCCGTGGCCGATCTTTTGAAAAGCAGCTTTGAGCGGCGCTTCGAAAGGCGTGTCGCGATATTGCTGCATCGCTTTCTGGGCGATGAAAAGCGCAATGATCTCTCCTTCCGATACCTGGATGCTCGGGAAACTAGTGACCGGTTCCGTGTA
>JALYQE010000314.1 GCA_030855965.1 Verrucomicrobiota bacterium
CCGCGATGGCGGATTACGCCAAGAACGACACCCACTTTCTCATCCCGTTGGCGGCGAAAATGGAAGAGCAAATGCAGGCGCTTGGGCGGATGGAATGGTTCCGCCAATCCTGCCAGCGGGCGCTCGAGCAAACGCTGGTTTCGCGCGAACGCGATCCGGATGACGCCTGGCGTATCACCGGCAGCGGCACGCTCCCGCCGCAGACCGGCGCGGTCCTGCGCGCGATCTGGCATTGGCGCGATCGCGAGGCTCAACAGGCGGACCGGCCTTCCTTTCACATTCTGCAAAACAGCGCCATGATCGACGCGGCCATATCATTCGTCGCCGGCGAGACGCCCGATTTCCGGCATCTCTCGGAACGACGGCGACGCGGTTTTCTCGAGGCGGCGCACGAAGCTTTGGCCCTGCCCGAAACTGCCTGGCCGCAGCGACCGCCCCGCCTCAGCCGCACTCGCACCCCGGGGTTCGACAAAAAGGTGGAGGAGCTGCGTCGACGCCGCGACCACCACGCCAAGGAACTGGCGCTCGATCCCGCTTTCATCGCGCCGCGGAGCGCGCTCGAAGGCATCGCGGCCGATCCCAGCCGCAGTCAGACGCTACTGGTGCAGTGGCAGCGCGACCTGCTCGGACTCTGATTCGTTGCCGAAAACAAGTCCCCGTTCGGCGTGTCGCCGCTTCTGTAGACGCTTCGCTGTGCGAAGCGCGGGGGTGACTCCCGCCAAGCGAACCAGCCCCGCGTCTCCCACAGGGAGACGTCTACAGCGCAATCTCCCGCGATCGATCCCCAATGCAGGCGCTATTGCGCCGGCGGCAGTGGCCCTTCCGGCGCGGGGACCGTGCCCGGGGCCGCCTTCTTCTGCTGCATGGCGTTGTAGGGACCGGCGTCCTCGCTCGGATTATACAGATCGCGCCTGTTCGAAAGAGTGGTGCACGAAGTCAGGCCGAGGGACAGCATGCAGAGCAGAAGGATTGATTTCACGCCGGCATCGAACCAGATCGCCCCGGGGCTGTCAACGCAGGGAAGAAACCGATTGCGCGCCCGGCTGCTTCGCCGAAAGTTTCCTCGCCGTCAGGGGCTATGGACTGAGGACTAACGAACCCCGCCAGGGCAGGAATGCAGCAACGGTAGTCTGATCCTCTTTGCCGTGGTCCTCTGGCGGTCTTTTTTGCGCGCCATGCTGCGTTTTCCATGAAGCTGCTCGAGGTGAAGTCCACCCGCTTTACCGCCGTCGTCGAGGCCTGCGGCCCGCCGCAGGTTTACACCCTCTGGCAACCACCGGAAAAGGATCGCCATCTCCAGGGCCAGATCCGGCAGCACCGCGTCCTCTCGATCCAGCGCTCGGAGTCCGGTTCGGAATTTGGCTGCGTCGGCCTCGCCCAACGCCAAGGCGCGATCCATCTCGTTTTCCCGAAATCCTTGAAGCGCTTCGCGGATCAGAGGATCGTGGGAATCAAATGGGAGCTGGTGAAAAAGTAGCGGCGCTTGCGCCTAACGAAAAGGCAGCCGCCGGGTTGAACGACGCGGAACGCCGGCGCTATTCCCGTCATATCATGTTGCCGGAGATCGGCGTCGCCGGCCAGGAGCGCCTGAAAGCCGCGCGCGTCCTGTGTCTCGGCGCGGGCGGGCTCGGCTCGCCCGCCGCGCTCTACCTTGCCGCGGCGGGAGTCGGCACGATCGGGCTGGTCGATGACGACCGGGTCGCGCTTTCCAATCTGCATCGCCAGCTGCTGCACGGGACGAAAGATGTCGGGCGCTCGAAAATCGAATCGGCGAGCGAGCGTTTGCGCGATGTGAACTCGGAGATCGAAGTGCGCCTCCATGCCTGCCGTTTCGAGAGCGGGAACGCGGAGGAAATCCTCCGCGATTATGATTTGATCGTGGATGGCACCGATAATTTCGCCACCCGCTACCTTTCCAACGACGTCGCCGTCTTCGCGCGCAAGCCTAACGTTTACGGCTCGATCTTTCGCTTCGACGGGCAGACAACTGTCTTTGCGCCGCACTTGGGCGGCCCCTGTTATCGCTGTCTTTTTCCCGAGCCGCCTCCCCCCGGCGCGGTCCCGGGCTGCGCGGAAGCTGGCGTGCTCGGGGTGCTCCCGGGTATCGTCGGCACGATGCAGGCGACCGAGGCGCTCAAGCTCATCCTCGGGATCGGCGAGCCGCTCATCGGCCGACTCGTCCACTTCGATGCCCTGAAGATGAAGTTTCGCGAGTTTAAAGTGAAGCGGGATCCGCAATGTCCGGTCTGCGGCGAGCAGCCGACGATCACGGAGCCGATCGATTATGAAATGTTTTGTCAGGGCGCGCCCGACCTGACCAAAGCCGTCCCGCAGGTGCAGGTGCGCGAATTGGCCGAGCGGATGCGCTCGGGGCGACCCTTCGTTCTTCTCGATGTGCGGGAGCCGTTTGAATTTGAAATGGCCCGGATCGAGGGCGCGCATTTAATTCCGTTAGGCGAGCTGCCCGCCCGCTGGCGGGAGCTGGACCGCGAGAAAGAAATTTTCGTTTTATGCCACAGCGGGCTGCGAAGTGAACGGGCGGCGGATTTTCTGCGCGGGAGGGGATGTGCCCGGGTCGCAAATGTGGCCGGAGGAATCGATGCGTGGTCGGAGGAAATTGATCCTGATGTGCCTCGCTACTAATTCCCACCGGCTGGCCCTGCTGGGGATTTTGGTTTCGTTAGGCATGCTCGCCGGCTGCAACCGCATGATCATGCCGCGCCAGGTGCAAATGGGAAAGGATGCGGATGCGAAGGCGACCGAGGGCAGCTACGCGGAAGCAATCAATCTCTATGAAGCGGCGCTCGATGGCACCGCGGGGTCCGCCGACGTGCACTACAAGCTGGCTCTCATCTACGACGACAAAATGAACGACCCGCTCAATGCGCTCCATCATTTCAAGCGCTTCCTCGCCCTCGAACCGACCGGGAAACGAGCCCAGGAAGTAAAAGGCTTCATGAAACGCGACGAGCTCACCCTCCTCACCAGCCTGACCGGCGATTCGATGGTGCCGCGCGCGGAACTGGTGCGGTTGAACAATGAGAACCTGAACTTGCGCAAGCAGGTCAGCGAAGGCTGGGCGCAGCAAAAGGTGGCCAATGCCGCGGAGAAAGAGGCCCGGGCGAAGCGTCCGCCCGGCCAGAAAATAAAACGCACCGGCAAAGAGCGCAGCTACACCGTCCAGCGAGGGGACACTTTGGCCTCGATTTCGCGCAAGTTTTACAAGAGCTCTGCCCGCTGGCAGCGGATCCTCGACGCCAACGCCGATCTCATTTCCAAGCCGAGCGACCTGAAACCGGGACAAAACCTGATGATTCCCTAGCCCGCACAAACTCCGATGAATCCCGCGAGGCAACTGGATGCGCGGTCGATTCCGTTTTAACTTAACCCGCACTCTTTATTCCATGAAAACGATCGAACGAATTGCTCCCGATGTTGCATGGCAGCCGCTCAGTTTCGTGAACGCGTATTTGGTCGGCCGGCCGGGTGAGCCCTGGGCCGTGATCGATACCGGAGTGCCCGGGCGGGCGGAACAGATTTTTGCAGCGACTGAGGCGCGCTTTGGCGCGGGCTCGAAGCCGGAGGCAATTTACCTGACGCATGGGCATTTCGACCATGCCGGTTCGGCGCGACAACTGGCGGAACGCTGGGAGGTGCCCATCTTTGCGCATCGGATGGAGCTTCCCTATGTCACCGGTCGCTCGGATTATCCGCCGCCCGACCCGACGATCGGCGGAGCGATGGCGTTCCTCTCCCGTTTCATGCCCTACCGGGCCCGCGATCTGGGCGAGCGGGTGCGGGAATTGCCTAACGACGAGTTGCCGGGCTTGCCGGGCTGGACGTGGATCGCCACCCCGGGCCATTCGCCCGGGCACGTTGCATTTTTTCGCGAGGCCGACCGGGTCCTGCTGGCGGGCGATGCGTTCGCGACCATGAACATGGATTCGTGGATCGGGCTGGTGAGCGGGAAAAAGGATCTCGCGCGCGCGGGCGCGCCGTTCAACATGGATTGGCAGGCCACACGCGAGTCAGTGCAGAAATTGGCGGACCTCCGGCCGAACGTCGTCGGTTGCGGGCACGGAATCCCGATGAAAAACGCCGCGGTGCCGGAGCGGTTGAAGCGCTTCGCCGAAAGATTCCGCCGGCCACGTTACGGACGTTACGCGAGCGCCCCGGCAACGGTGAGCGACTCGGGGGTGATGGCGCTGCCGCCGGCGCCGTTCGATCCCGTCCCCCTCGCCACGGCCGGGGCGTTGCTCGTGGCGGGGGTCGTGCTCGGTTCCGGTTACATGGAAGACCGGTTGCGCGAGTAGCGGGACCGAACTTTCCTCGTCAGGGCAGCGGACGGCGCCCGCCTAACGAATTGGTGGTTCGGTTCTCCAGGGAAACCCGCGTGGGCGACATGCGGCCAGGGGACCCGATCCCATTCGAATTCCTGCTCGCGCCGGTCGAAGCCGGCAGGGTGATTTTCCCGTCGGGACCAGCGGCGGCACCATCAAGCAAGGCGAGCAGGTCCCCGGTGTTGCCGATATTAATCACGGGGACTCGCTTGCCGCCGCGACCGTTCACAACCGAGGTGCTGCTTCCTTCTCCGGTCGCGCCGCTTCCGCTCGCCACGGCTTTGGGAACGAAGGGAGCTTCATCAAACGGCGGGGCGTCTTCGATCGGTTGGGGATTGTTCGCTCCGGCCCCCGCGAATGTGCCGGTCGTCGAACCGTTGCCGCCGAACCCGGTATAGTTGGCCTTCGGCACCTCACCACCCTCAAAACCAGTGTAGACATCGGCCGGAAGTGCGCCACCGATGGTGACGACAACCCCGTCGAAAATGGTGACGGTTTCCGCCGCAATAATCTTCGCGCTGTTGCCGCCGAGGGTGACATTGGAGATGAATTCGATCAGCCCATTGCTGCCCGGCGCGTAGAGCTTGAGCGTGGTGTCGGCGGAAAGGGTCCCCTGCCCGATAGTGAGCACTCCGTTATCGCCTAACGCTCCTATCTTGAGCACGTCGGCATGTGCAAACAGGCTATCG
>JALYQE010000121.1 GCA_030855965.1 Verrucomicrobiota bacterium
CCGCTCCAGAATCATGTAACTGGCATAAGCGACGGCAAAAAGCAGCGCCAGCGCGAGCGGAAACACCACCATGGCGTGCCACGGTTCCGGCAGCCCTTGCGCCACCGGGATGCGATGCAACAGGTCCCGGATAAAAGGATAGTGCAGGAGATAAAGCGAATAACTGCACAGGCCTAACGGGACAAGGAGACGCTCCCAAAAGCTCTCCCCTTTCTCGCGCCAGAGATAGGATTCGACGAGCAGGACGAGCGCGCAGGACGAGAGGGAGAAAGCCAGGGCGTCGCCCGGTTTGAAGAAAGTCGCAAACACCAGGACCAGCACCGCCCCGATCCGCAGCAAGATCGACCGGGGAAACGCGCGGCGGCCGGCCAGAAATTCCTCCGCCAGGTAAGCGCCTAAAGTCCAGTCGAACCAGAGCATGGTCGGAAACGTCCAGACCGTCCCGGAGAAATCCTTGCTCCAGTCCGTGAAGAATACCGCCGCGACCAGCCGCGAGAGGAGGCTCAGCGCCAGCGTGACAAGGAGCGCGCCGCGCATCGTCCAATACCGGCGCATCAGCCAGAGCAGGGGATAAAGCAGGTAAAGCTGCGCCTCGACCGCCAGGCTCCAAAACGCGCCGCTGATCGCAAAAATCCAGTCCGGATTAAAGTTGTAGATGAGGAAAACATGCGAAAGAATCTGGCCGCGCCCCTCCGCAGTGGAAAAGTTGAGCCCGTCGCGCCAGGCGAAGAATGCGAGCCAGGCAAAATAAGGCGGACAAATTCGCCAGAAACGGCGCCAGAAAAATCTCCCGGCCCGCAGTTCGCCCGCCTGCAGCGCGGAGGCGTGAATGCAAAAACCGCTAATGAGAAAGAAAAGCGATACGCCCATCCAGCCGTAACTCATCGGGTAAAAAATCCAAAACCACGGGCTCGGCGCGGAGGCGAAATCGCGCACCAGCCCTTTCCACTGCAAATGATCGACCCCAAAAGTCGCGCCGAACCAATGCAGCAACAGGACCGCGAGGATCGCCAGGCCGCGCAGGACGTCGATGCGGCGGAGATGGAGTTTGCGCTCCGCTGCCTGCGACGCCGCCGGGCCGGGTGCGACTCCCATTATTTCGAATCCGGCTCGAGCCGATGCGGCGCGTGCGCGCGCAGGCGCAACTGCACCTCGAGCTCTTCGCCGGGCGGGACCATGACCATCGGGAGACGAAGCTGCGGATCGATCCCGGTGATTTTGACGCGCAGAAATTTGCGATTCGGCACCCGCACCGCGTCGCCGCCCGGCGTGATGCCGCCAAAGTGCCCGTCCGCCGCAGCGTCGTAGCAGGTGTTCCCGGCAACCTTCAGGCGAATGCGGCCGACGTCGACAACCGGGAACGGGCTGATGAAATCGATCCGGAGCGGCGCGCCGGCGGCGCCTTTCGGGAGCCGGAAGCTGACATTCCGCCATTCGTTAGGGGCAAATCGCAGGTAGAGCGAATCCGCCTCGCGCAACTCCCCGCCTAACATGGGAAAGACCTCCACAATTGTGTCCGCCGGGCCGGGCGCGGGCTGGAAGCGCCGTTTCAGCCAGGAAAAAAAAGCGAGCTGCAGGCGAAGCTGAACCGGCAGCTTTGGCTTGCGCGCGATGAGGAGAGAGTCGTGCCACTTGTTGTTCTCGTCGTCGTATTCCGGGAGATCCTCCCATTGCGTCTGCGTCTCGAGCGCTTCGAGGTGGGCATGCCGCGCGACCGCGGCAAAACCATCGGGAAAAATGCGCCAGCAATCGCGCGGATACCGATGCTGCGGCCCGCAGGAGGGCGCGATGATGCAGCAAAGTCCGTCTGGTTTCAGGACGCGGGCGATCTCGCTCATCGTCTCCCAGAAAAATTCGGTGTGCTCAAAGGTTTGCCCGGAAACGAGCACGTCCGCGCTCCCGCTCTTCAGCTCGCGCCAGTGGTAGGCGTCCTGCAAAACCAGATCCACGTTGGGCCCCGGGGTGAGGTCGACGCCGACATAGCGCCAGCGCGGATTCGCCAGCACCGCGCGATAGGAGCCGTTAAAATCCTGGCTCCCGAGATCCAGAATCGTGAGCGCCTCGGTCCTGCGCGCGTCGAGATACTCGCGGCGGAAATCCGCCATCAGGTCTAACGAGTGTTGGTGCATCTTATGTCGTTACCGCCGCGCCCAAGCTATCCCGAAGTTCATTCCAGTCGATCCGGTTCGGCGCCCGTTTTGACCCAGCGCGAAATTGTCGCCCCTACCCTCGTGTAAGTCGCCCCGCGCAGGTGCTCGTCGAAATCCCAGTAAAGATGCTCGCCCTTTTCCTCGGCTCGGCGAAGCAGCGGCGTCAGGTCGAGAAAAGGAAGAGAAAGTTTCGCGCAGCTCCGGCGCAGCGATTCCTGATGAATCTGAAACTCCGGACCGCGCAAAGACCGGACCTCGTGCTGCGTGGCGTATTTCTGCTGGAAAGGAACGTAGCGATCCGAGACTTGGGTGGAAAAAGGGAGATAAACGAGCCGCAGCTCGCTCCCATGGCCGCGGGCGAAGGATTGCAGCTGCCGCAAGGTCTCGCTTAGCTCGACCGGCTCGCGCAACGCGGTCGCGGCCTTGTTCAAGACATCGACCACGAACGGATTGAAGGCGCCCTTCCGCATCGCCTCGGCAAGCGCGGGATCGACGCGGGCAAATTCCGGCGGCGGATTCGACCACGGATTCAAGGGATCGGGCACCACCGGGACAAAGAGAACGGGCGGCGAATGCCAGCGGCGCGGCACCGGCTCGTGCCTGGCGGCGCGTCCTAGAATTTGCAGCAGCCGGGGTTCCCACGCGCTCGAGCTTCGCAGCGGGAGCGTTTTTCTCGGCGGGACAGTGTCGGTGAGCGGCAGGTCATTGGCATAAAGAACGACGATCAAACGGCGCGGACGGAAGAGCGGGACAGCGTCGTGTATCAGCGCGAGGTATTCGGGAATTCCGTTGCCGCCGATCCCGCAGTTCATCGCTTCGGAACTTTTGCCCGCCGCCATTTCGTAGCCACGCGCGATCGTCTCGTCATCCGCCGCCATGAATCCTTCCGTGAGGCTGTCGCCGACGAACATGACCCGCTCCGTTCCGCGCGACGGCGCGACCTTCCACTGCCGATCGCGAAAGCCGTAGAGATTAAGATGACTAACGAAACTGGCGTGATCCGGTTCTGACTTCCAAAGAAAGGCGGCGTTCATCGCCGGCTGGCGTTTGGCCAGGAACGACGATGCTCCTTCACGCGCGAAGGCCGCGTAGTTCACCCGGTTAAAATTCGTCACCTCCGGCAACGGAAAAACCGCGCGCACGACCGCTTCCTGGAAGGCGAGGACGAGCGATAGGAGCAGCGCCCAATGCACAAGCTGCTGCTTCATCCGCGGGCGATTCGTCGCTTGAACCGGGCACGAGGTGGAAGCACGCTCGGGCGCGGCATGAACATTCTCGGCATCTCCTCCTTTTATCACGACAGCGCCGCCTGTCTCGTACGCGACGGCGAAATCCTCGCCGCCGCCCAGGAGGAACGTTTTACCCGGATCAAGCACGACTCCGCTTTTCCCAAGCACGCCATCGCCTATTGCCTCGAAGCCGCGGGCTTGGCGAGCGGCCGCGAGCTCGACCTGGTCGCGTTTTACGAAAAGCCGTTCTCGAAGTTCGATCGCATCCTTTCCACCTCGCTCGCGATGGCGCCGCGCGGGTTGCGACCGTTTCTCAAAGCCGCGCCGACCTGGATCAAAGAAAAGATCTGGCTCAAGGACACCATCCGGCGCGAGCTGGATTTTGACGGAAAAATCGTTTTCCCGGAGCATCACGAATCGCACGCCGCCTCCGCCTTTTTCCCCTCGCCTTTCGCGGAAGCTGCCATCCTCACCATCGATGGCGTGGGCGAATGGACCACCACCAGCATCGGCCACGGCACGGGCAATCGAGTGGAGCTGTTGCGCGAGATGCGCTTCCCGCATTCGCTGGGCCTGCTCTACTCCGCCTTCACCTATTACCTCGGTTTTCGGGTCAACTCCGGGGAATACAAAGTGATGGGACTCGCGCCCTACGGCGAGCCGCGTTTTCGCGATCTTATCTTCTCCGAGCTGATCGATCTCAAGCCCGACGGTTCGCTCCGGCTGAACCTGAAGTATTTCAATTTCCTCGCCGGCCTCACGATGACGAACCGGCGCTTCGCCGCGCTTTTCGAGGGTCCGCGTCGCCGGCCCGAGATGGCGCTGACCCAGCGCCACATGGACGTGGCGCGCTCGCTCCAGGCCGTGGTCGAGGAGGCCATGCTGCGCATGGCGCGCCATGCGCACGCCCTAACGAAGTCTCCCCACCTCTGTCTCGCCGGCGGCGTCGCGCTCAATTGCGTGAGCAACGGCCGGATCCTGCGCGAGGGACCCTTCGAGAAGATCTGGATTCAGCCCGCCGCCGGGGATGCCGGCGGCGCGCTCGGCGCTGCTCTCCTGGCCTGGCATCACTTTGAAAATCAGCCTCGCGAGGTCGCGCCCGGCGCTGCCGACCGGCAACGCGGCTCTTTCCTCGGCCCCGATTACGATTCGCGCGAGTTCCTGCGCGCGCAAAAGATCACGGCGACGGAATTGCCTAACGAAGAGCTTTTCGCACAAGTGGCGCGTCTGCTGGCCGAAGGCCACGTCGTCGGTTGGTACCAGGGCCGGATGGAATTCGGGCCACGCGCCCTCGGCAACCGCTCCATCCTGGCCGATCCGCGCAATCGAAAAATGCAGGAAACGCTCAACCTGAAAATCAAGTTTCGGGAAAGCTTCCGCCCGTTCGCCCCGTCCGTTCTGCGCGAGCGGGTCGCTGATTATTTCGAACTGGAAGAAGCGAGCCCCTACATGCTCCTGGTCGCGGCCGTGAAATCCAGCCTGCGCCAAGAGGGCGGCGCCAAAGTCGCGGAGGCGGATTTTATTGAACGGCTGAACGCTCCGCGTTCCACCATCCCCGCCGTCACTCACGTCGATTACTCGGCGCGGGTCCAGACCGTCTCCGCGGAGGGCAATCCGCGCTTCCACCAGCTGCTGGCGGAGTTTGAACGGCAGACCGGTTGCGCCTTGCTCGTGAACACCTCATTCAACGTCCGCGGGGAACCGCCGGTCTGCACACCAGAGGATGCCTACCGCTGTTTTATGCGGACCGGGATGGATTATCTCGTGCTCGGCGATTTCCTCGTCGCCAAAACTGCTCAGCCAAAGTCCGCCACATCAGACGCCGATGCGCTCCTCGCCGCTAGCCTGGATTAACGCGGAATACCGCAAGCTCGAGCGCTCCCCGGGAGCGCTGCGCAAATTTGGGTTCACCATCGCGGGCGTGCTCCTGCTGATCGCTCTTTTCCTCGTCTTCCGCGGGCGCGCGACGGCGTGGGTCTGGGGCTCGGTCGCGCTCGGATTTTTCCTCGCGGCCGGTCTCGCGCCGACCTGGCTCGGACCTTTCCACCGGGTCTGGCTCAGTTTTTCGATCGTGCTCGGGGCGATCATGACGCCCGTCATCCTGACGATTTTTTTCTTCGCGATTGTGACGCCAATCGGGCTGTTGCAACGTCTCTTCGGCAAACGCAGCGTCGAACTCGGGTTCCGAACGGAGGAAGAAAGCTATTGGCGGGAACGGCCGTCGCGGGCGAATGAATACGAGAAGCAGTATTGATTTCCGATGACCGGCAAATTTGCCATCGCCCGTGAGTTCCTCACCTTTCTGCGCGCGCGCAAGAAATGGTGGATCGCGCCGATTGTCCTCCTGCTTTTGCTTATCGGGCTAATTCTTGTCCTGACCGAAGGCTCGGCGCTGGCGCCGTTTGTTTACAGCCTGTTCTGATCGTTAGGCGCTGGTCGGCAGGTGCTGCGACTTGATCGGGCAATGGGCGCAGGCCGGGTCGCCCTCGGGGCGCAGCATGTTGCGGCGGAGGCGCTGGAATTCTTCGCCGTGGAAAATCTCCGCCAGCGTTTTGCCTTCGCTTAAAAGCCCGAGCGGCTTCTCGTGCCACGGACAGGGCAGGACCTCGTTCTGGTCGCGGACCATGATCTCGGAAAACGGGCGATTGCAGAAAGTGGTCGCAAATTCCTCCGCCACCGTCCCCTCCCACGAAGAATGATCGCGCGACGGCTGCGGAACCGGGACGAAATCACCCGGAGGATCGGGCTCGACGCGCTCGAAATTGTCCCAGCGCACCGGCGGCTGTTCCGCGGCGCCATCCCAGGGCGGCGCGTCCGTAAAAGCGGGCGGGAGATAAATTGGAAGCCCGAGCCGGCTGGCTTCGGCCAGGATCTGCGGCCGATAGAAATTGTATTTCCCGGGATGACTGGAAAGGAGCTCGTTAGGCTCGAAATAAGTCCCGATCGGGACGACGTGGCGGAAATCGATCGACTCCGCGCCGAGCGCCTGCGCCATCCGGAGAAAGGCGGGCGCTTCGTGAATGTTTTTGCTCATCATCACAAAATT
>JALYQE010000126.1 GCA_030855965.1 Verrucomicrobiota bacterium
CCAAGATTTACGCGACCTTGAGCGACAAGGAGATGGCATTTTCATGGCTGGAACGCGGCCTGGCCACGGGAGCGCTCGGTGTCTTTTACAAAGACGAGCCGGTCTGGGATCCGATCCGCGACGATCCGCGCTTTGCAACCTTGCTCGGGAAAATGGTCGTGCCGGAAACCGCGCCAAAACAGTGAAGATCGACAACTTCTTCGCCGAGCTGAAGCGGCGCAATGTCATCCGGATGGCGGGGCTCTATCTGGTCGGCGCATGGCTGCTCGTGCAAGTGGCGGGGACCGTGTTGCCGATGTTCGGGGCGCCGGATTGGCTGCCGCGCAGCATCGTCATTTTGCTCGCGATCGGATTCGTTCCCGCGATCATTTTCGAGTGGGCATTTGAGCTAACGCCATCCGGCCTGAAGCGCGACGAGGAGGTTACTCCCGCGGAATCGATCGCCCCGCAAACTGCGCGGCGCATGGATCGCATGATCATCGCCGTGCTGGCGCTTGCGCTCCTCTACTTTGGTTTTGACAAATTCGTGCTCGCACCGCGGCGCGAGGCGGCGCTCATCGCGTCCGCCCAGAAGCACGACGCTTCGCCAACCGCCGCCAAGCCGAGTGCAGTCATCGACAACAAATCCATCGCCGTGCTGCCGTTCGAGAACCTCAGCGCCGACAAGGACAACGTTTACTTCGCCACTGGAATGCAGGACGAAATCCTGACGCGGCTGGCTGGTATTCGCGACCTCAAGGTGATCTCGCGCAGCTCGACCGAGCAGTACGCCAGTCGTCCGCCGAATTTGAAAATCGTGGCCGAACAACTTGGCGTCGCGACCGTGCTCGAAGGCAGCGTGCAGAAGGCTGGCAATGCGGTGCATATCAACGTGCAGTTGCTCGATGCGCGTAACGACAGCCATCTCTGGGCGCAGAGTTATGACGGCGACCTGAAGGACATCTTCGGGGTCCAAAAAGATGTGGCGCAAAAAGTTGCCGATGCCTTGAAAGCGCAGTTGCTGCCGGCGGAGTCGGCGCGCATCGCCAGCGTGCCGACACAGAATCCCGACGCCCACGATCTCTACCTGCGCGCCAATGCTCACTTCCAGCGCGCCTACGACCAGGCTGCTCTTACTTCCAAGGAGCTGCCGCCGGCGATTGACCTGTATCAGCAGGCGCTGAGCAAGGACCCGAGCTTCGCGCTCGCCGCAGCGATGCTGGCGCAGGCGCACATGCGGACTTATTGGGAGCTGCCCGACCGCAGCGAAGCTCGATTGGCTTCGGCCAAGGCGGCCGCGGACAAAGCTTTGGCCCTGCAACCGGATCTGGGCGAGGCGCACGTGGCACTTGGGACCTACTGGTACTACGGCCATCGCGATTACACGCAGGCCTTGCAGCAACTCGATCTCGCGCGCAAATCCTTGCCCAACAGTGCCACGATCGAGCTCTATGTCGGTGCCATCTTGCGCCGCCAAGGGAAATGGAGCGACGCCATCACCCATGTGCAACGCGCGATCGTGCTCGATCCGCGCAGCAGCCTGTCCATCGATCTACTGGCTGCTGCCTATCAGGCCCTGCGCCGTTACGTCGAGGCAGATGAGGTGTATGCGCGTGCCGTGGCGGTAACCCAGGACCCCACTTACGAGCAAATCACGCAGGCCTATAACAGTGTGGTCTGGAAAGGTGACCTCGCTCCACTGCGCGCAGCGCTGGGTTCACTGACGGCCGCGAGCGACTCCTACTCCGGAAATGCCTTGTCATTTTTCCAGCTCGGCTGGTGGTCACGGGATTATCCGGCAGCAATCAAGACCGCGGAAACCGACACCGCCCCAAACTGGACCGGTCAGAGCAACGAAACATTCCCAAGACATCTTTATCTCGCGTGGGCGTATCAGGTCTCAGGTGACAACCCCAAAGCGCAACCGCTGTATGCGGAGGTCCGCGTACAGATGCTGGCTGCTCTGCAGCAGCGCCCCGATGATCCTGATCTGCATCTTGCGCTGGGCTTCGCTGCAGCCGGTCTGGGGCTCAAGGATGAAGCGATACGTGAAGGGCGCAAGGCAACGGCGCTGATGCCGGTCAGTCGCGACGCCTTCACCGGTCCGGGCTATCTGGGCTTTCTCGCGCAACTCTATGTCCGCCTCGGTGAGAACGACGAGGCCCTCGATACGCTGCGCCAACTGCTCGCAGTGCCATCCAGTGGCGTCGCCATTTCACCAGCGCTGCTCAAGCTCGATCCGGTCTGGGATCCGCTCCGCAAAGACCCGCGCTTCAAAGCGCTGCTGACGAAATACGATGCCCGCGAAAAGGGCGCCACGCATGAATGAATTTCTGCAACGCCTGAAGCAGCGCAAGCTGGTGCAGTGGGCGCTGGCTTATGTAGCGGGCGCGTTCGCGCTCCTGCAGGGCATCGATATTATCGCGCAACAGTTCGGCTGGCCGGAAAGCGTGCGCCGCGGCATCACCCTCGCCCTTGTCCTTGGGCTTTTCGTCACGCTCGTCCTCGCCTGGTATCACGGCGAGCGCGGCGCGCAGCGCGTCTCCGGAACGGAGCTGGTGATTCTGGCTCTCCTCCTGGCAGTCGGCGGCGGAGTGCTTTGGCGTTTTGCCGCCACCGGGAAAAAATCCGCGGCGCCAGAAGTGGTCCCGACGACGGCTGCATCGGCGGCGGACTCCACCCCGCTCCTGCCGGCGGTGGCCATCCCACCGAAGTCGATCGCGGTTCTTCCCTTCGAGAATCTGAGCGCGGAAAAGGAGAACGCTTACTTCGTCGAGGGAATCCAGGACGAAATCCTCACGCGCCTGGCCAAGATCAGCGCGCTCAAAGTCATCTCCCGTACCTCGACGATGCGTTACGCCAGCCGGCCCGATAATCTGCGCGAGATCGGCCGGCAGCTCGGGGTCGCCACCATTCTAGAAGGTAGCGTGCAACGCACCGAAGGCTCCGTCCGAGTCAATCTCCAGCTCATCGATGCCGGCAGCGACACGCATCTCTGGGCGGAGACTTATGATCGCGAATTGAAGAACATTTTCGCGGTCGAGAGCGAAGTCGCGCAGAGCGTGGCTGACGCCCTTAAGGCGAGGTTGCTGCCGGACGAGTCGGCGCAGATCGCCAGTGTCCCAACAAAAAATACCGGGGCCTACGATCTCTTTCTCAAAGCCCAGTATCTCTTTAACCAGCTCCAGGTCAGCGCGAGCGACGATCCGATCGCGACAGGGCGGGAAGCGGAAGACTTATATCGGAACGCCGTCACGGCCGATCCGGATTTCGCGCTGGCCTACGCGCAATGGTCTTATCTCCAGAGTTACCTGCATTGGTATAACATTGATGAGAGCACCGAGATCATCGCGGCGGCGCGGACTCACGCGGAGCGCGCCCTGGCCTTGCAACCGACTCTCCCTGAGGCGCACCTGGCCATGGGTTACGCGCATTACTATGGCGGGCGCGAATATGCCGCGGCCTTGCGAGAGTTTGCCATTGCGCAAGCGCACCTTCCGAACGACGCCGAGGTCATCGCGGGCATCGCCTTTGTCCATCGGAGGCAGGGGGATCTTTCGCGTTGCATTGCGGGGCTGCAGCGGGCGATGGGACTGGATCCGCGGAACTCGGTCCTTCCGCGCGAAGTAGGCAACACTTACACCGCCTTGCGCCGTTACGCCGAGGCCGACGCCTTCTACGCGCGAGCGCTAGCCTTGGCCCCGAATAACCTGGAGGGACAGCAACAACGCGCCAGTAACGCGATTTTTCGCGGCGACCTCGACGGCGCCGCGCGCCTTCTCGCCGCCATCCCGGCCGGGCTGGATCCACAGGGTTCGGTTTCACTCGTCCGCTTCCGGCTGGCAATGGTAGGGCGTCGCCCGGATGAGGCCCTGGCGGCGATCGCGCATTCGCCCCCATGGCTGATGACTCGCTGGGAGCACAGCACCGTTCCGATCGATCTCCTGCGCGGCGAAGCCCTCGCGCTGAAGGGCGAAGAGAAAGCTGCGCGCGCCGCATTTCTCGCGGCCGAACTGCAGGTGAAAGCGAATCTGGATCGCCCGACTCAGGTCGCCGACGCTCAAAGTTACCTGGGCGAGATTTACGCCGGCCTGGGCAAAAAGGAAGCCGCCCTGCAGGCTGCCCGGGCTGCCGTCGAGATCATGCCGATGACGCGCGACCTTATCGTTGGCGCCTTTTATCTCGCACGCCTCGCCCGTACCGAGGCGCAGGTGGGCGAAGCGGGTTCAGCCATTACCCATCTCGAGCAGCTCATGTCTTCGGCGAGCGGCGAGACGGTTTCCCTCGCCACGCTGCGGATCGATCCGGTTTGGGATCCGCTGCGGAGCGACGGGCGTTTCAAGGCTTTGCTGGAGAAATACGCTGCGGGCGAAAAAGAAACCCCGCGATAAGTGAAATTCTCCAGCGCTTGAAGCAGCGCAAGCAGGTGCGGTCGGCCCTGGCCTGGGGCGCGGCGGCGCGCGCGGCGCTTCGAGTGGCCGCCCCAAACGATGTGCTTCGTCATCATCGCGCTCTGCCTCGGATTTTTTGTCACGCTCGTGCTGGCCTGGATCACCGGCTTGCAGGTGAAGGCGCCACCTCTTCCTTCGCTTTCAAGGGCCGGAACGAAGACATCCAGAAAATCGGCGAGCTTTTGCGGGTGAGCTATCTCGACGCGCTGCGCAACGATCCGCGTTTCCAGAAGTTGCTCGCCAAATTCATGGGCGAGGCGCAATGACGCTGCCCGATCGCAACACCACCCTTTAAATCGCGAGAGCCGCGGCTCCTTTTCGCCCGGCCGTCGCCGCATGCCTGTTCCGGCGCCACAATTTCATGAAGCCGGTCGCAAGACTCAGCGTCACCAGCAGTACAAGGAAAAGCGCGACATCGGGCGCACCCTCGATCATTCCGCGCAGCGACACTCCCATCCACCGCGGCACGATGACAAGGACCGCCAGGGGGAGGCCCAGGTCGAAGATCAGCGTCGGAATCACCGCCGCTCTCTGTTTTCCCCGCCACGCCCGGACCAGCGATCTGATCTGCACAAGAAGCAGAACAAAGCTGATCGCCGCAATAACCAGGTAACTCTTCCGCAGCGAACGTTCCGCAGCAGGCAGGGGTCGTTCCCGCAGCGTGCTGACGATTCCCGTCGCTATCTCACGGGTATGATCAGTCAGAATGGTCGACATGTTCGTCAGGACGACGACCGCTTGTCCTGCGTCAGGCAAAAGGACCACCGCGCCGCGGTAGTTCGGCAATGCGCCCCCGTGCCAAAGCGAGGGGAGACCGGCCGTCGGCCCGGCTCGCAAGCCCATGGCGTATTTGAAGCTGCCGGCCTCCGCGACGCCCCGGTGCATGGTCTCGGTCGCGGACTCCGAAAGGAGACGGACATCTCCGAGCCGGCCGTTCTGCAGGTGCGCCGCGAGCAACCGCCCGAGGTCGGCCGCGCTTGTCATGATGGAAGCCGTCGGCAGGCGATCGGGTTCGAACTCGTAGAAGGAGGGCCCGGCCCAGCCAAACC
>JALYQE010000127.1 GCA_030855965.1 Verrucomicrobiota bacterium
GGAGGGCTTGAACGGGGCGATCAGCTAGTTCTTTTCCTCCACGAGGGCGCAGCGGAATCGTCTCCGCTGCGCCTTTTTTTCCTGATGACTCAGCGCTTGCCCTACTGCCGCCGAGCCATCCGCCGCCAGCCAAAAACGGAGCGCGGTCGAAGCGTCCTTCTCAAGATCGACGTGATGCGCCTGATGAAAGGGCGAACTGCTGAGCAAACCGAGCCGTCGTTTCTCCACCAACCGAGTGGTGGCCTAACGACAGGCTGCCCCGCCAGTTGGAACTGTGAGCGCGACCGCGAGATTACGAACTTTACGGCGCAGCTTTGACTCGGTTGCACTTCGTCGCAGCGGAGGCCGGTTCTCCAGAGAGACCAGCGCGGCAAAGCGCCTGGAACCAGAATCCCGCCCAGGACATTTTTCTCTCGCACCTTTTTCACGTTGGAGGAATCGCAACAGCCGAGCGTAGAATATGTCTGGAAGTGGCGGCCGATGCCTCCGTCTTCGCCGCGTTTTAAATGTCAGGGGCGTTGATTTTCAGGAGACACGGCAATGACCGAGCATTGCCCTCCAATTATTCTGTCCGCAAAGCCGTCATCGGCGTCACTCGCATCGCGCGTCGAGCCGGCAGAAAACAGGCCAATAGAGCCGCGGACCCGAGCATCACACTGGCAGCGATCAACGCCATCGGGTCGCTCGGGCTCACTTGATAAAGCATCTTCGCCAGGATGCGACCGAGACCAAGCGCGAGCAGCAATCCAACCCCGAGCGCGAACGCCGTCTGCAACGCTCCCTGTTTCATGATCAGGGCAAAGACATCGCCGCGGTCCGCTCCAAGCGCCATCCGAATCCCGATCTCGCGCGTGCGCCGCGCCACGGCATACGCTTTCACGCCATACACGCCCACGACCGCGAGGAGCAACGCGATCCCGCCGAAAACGCCGAAGAGCACCGCGCCGAAACGCACCGCCCACAGCCCGGCGTTTTTCTCCACGATGTTGGCATACGGCTCGATCCGCAGAAGCGGCAGCGTCGGATCCACTTCCCGCAAGGTCTGGCGCAACGTCGGGATCATGGCGTTGACGGTTGCCCGATCGTCGCGCAGCATGCGCACCTGCAGGATCACCTGGCCGGTGTAAGCTTGGGCCAGCGGCGCAAAAACACGGCGCGGCACATCTTCGCCCAGCACCTCGTGCCGATGCTCGCTCACGATCCCGACGATCGTGAAGTCGTTAGGCGAACCGTCGCTCGGCGGCTGGCTATAGCGCAGATGCTGCCCGAGCGCGTCCCCTTTCGGGAAAAGCTTCTTCGCCATTGTCTGGTCGATGATCAACACCCGGGGCGAAGCCACGTTCTCCGCCTCCGTCTCCGTCTCCGTGAAATCGCGCCCGCGCAGCAGCCGCACGCCGATGGCATCGAACCAGCCCGGCGTCACCGCGGTAAACAACCCGCTCGCTCCCGCTTCCGCAGCTTTCGGGTCCGTCTTCGCGACCGGCGCTTCGTCCATCCGCATGACGCGGCGCGCATTGGTCAGGTTGCCGTAGGGCAGCATCGTCGTGAGGGCGGCGGCCCGCACTCCGGGCAGCGTGCGCACCCGATGGACGGCCGCGAACATCCGGCGGCGCGCCGATTCCTCCTCCTCCCGGCCTAACGTAAAGTCCATCTCGGCTGAGAGCGCTCCCTCGCGATCAAAACCGGGATGCAGCGCACCGGCCTTGAGCGCGCCGCGGAAGAACAATCCCGCGCTGAATAGCAAAGTGAGCGAAAGCGCGATTTGTGTCATGACGAGGAGATGCCGCGGCGCGAAGAAACGATTGAGGCGCCCGACATGCGCCGGCTCCCCGACCTGTTGTTTCAAATCATTCACCAGATCGGCCCGCGAAGCTTTCAGGGCCGGCCCGAGGCTGAAAAGCAAGGTGGCAACGAGACAGATCAGAAAAGTGACCGCGAGGACCGTGAGATTGGGCCGCAAATGGACCACGATCGAAAAATTCATCGCCCCGAAAAGCCCATCGAGCGATCCCAGGAGCAGATCGTTGCTCCAGAGACTGATGAACAACCCAAGCCCGCCGCCGAGCAGGGCGAGGAACATGCCTTCGCAGAGCAATTGCCTAACGATTCGCCAGCGGCTCGCGCCGAGCGCCAGCCGAAGCGCGATCTCCTTCGAGCGATTCGCGCCCCGCGCCAGGAGCATGTTCGCGAGGTTGAGGCAGGCGATGAGCAGGACCGCGCCGGCCATGGCGAGGAGTAACGTGCCGATCAACCCGATCGGGCCATCGTCCGACGGCGTCGTGCTGATGCTGAAACGCGAAGGCGCCCGGAGTTGTAGCTCGCGCGCGCCGGTGGCATCGGCCGGCTGGATCGCGGTCAGCCGTTGGGCGAGTGCGGGCAGGCGCGGCTTCGTCGATTCAATCGTTAGGCCAGACTGCATCCGGGCGACGAGGTTGAGCGTGTAGTTTTTCGGATCGCTCAGCGCCAGCTTGGTGCTCGTGTCGCTGAAGGCGGAGCCGAGTCGGGAGTAAAC
Organism: Verrucomicrobiota bacterium; assembly: GCA_030855965.1. GTDB lineage: Bacteria > Verrucomicrobiota > Verrucomicrobiia > Chthoniobacterales > UBA10450 > Palsa-1392. The sequence continues at coordinate 2,513 of JALYQE010000127.1, forward strand.
GCCCAGCGGCAGCCAAAGATCGGGTGCGAGGAGCGCGTTGGTGCCGGCAAATCCCTCCGGCGTCACGCCGATCAAGGTGTAGACCTGGCCATTTACGGTCAGCGGTTTCCCGACCAGGTCGGCGCGGCCCCCGAGCTTTTTCCAATAAGGGTAGCTCGCCACCACGACCGGAATGTTTGCCTCCGGCCGCCCTTCCGCCGCGTCGTAGAAACGCCCGACCGCCGGTTTCACTCCCATGAGCGAAAAGAAGTTCGAGGAAGTGAGAAAAACGAAACTGCGCCGCATCGATTCCTCGCGCCCGATCCCGGCGAGGCCGAATCCCATCGCCGCGACATCGGCGAAGACATCGTTGCTCTCGCGGAGCGCGCTGAATTCATTGTAAGAGAACGGCCGGTAATCGCGCGCCGCGCCCTGCCGCGCGCTGAAGACGTTGACCACCTCCGCCGGCCGCACCGGCACGACCGGCCGCAGGATGACGCCGTTCACGAGCGCGAAAATGGCGGAGTTGACCCCGATCGCGACCGCGAGGGTGAGGACCGCGATGAGGGTGAAGCCCGGCGTCTTGAGCAACTGCCGGAAGGCGAATCGGAAATCCTGTAACATCGCCAGTGAGATGCGGTTGGCGGGCCTTTCGGATTCAGGAGTTTTCGCCCACTCCAGGTTGTCATCCCGATCCGCAGGACGGAGAGGGACCTCGCTATTGCAATCGTTGTGCCTTGACGAAAGAAAAGCGGTGGATTGGAACTGTGAGGTCCTTCTCCGCGGTGCGCCGGATCGGGATGACAGATGTGAGCGCAAGGATGTATTCCCGATGTTCTCTCCAAGACGCCGATTGATTCTCCCGGTTAGTGGACATCCCACGTGTCGTTCTGGATGATCCAGCACGGACACGCAATCTTTGGTGATAGAACTTCCCGATTATTTCCGGATCAAGACGGTGCACAGCTTTGCGGAGCTGGCGGCAACACCGTTTGCAAACGGGGTGAATGCGCTTTGCTGGCCGCGGGTATTGGCCGGGGATTTTGGTGAAGTGATCGAGAAACTGGGTGGCGAAAAGGAAATCTTAGCGATTGAGGAGGAGCAACTGCTTTCGCTGCCGGTGAGCGCGGCGGGACGGACGGCGATCGATATCATGCTGGACGATCTGCGAAAACTACGGGAGGAGGAACGCGATCCGGTGCTTAACTGCATCCATCGCTATCCGCGCGACGAATCGGCCGGGCCGCTGCGGACAGATGTCTTTTCTTTCCACGCCGATAGCGCGCCGGTGGAGGCTGATACCTGGCTCTGCACTTATCACGGGCCGGCGAGCGAAGGTCTGCGCAACGAGGACGCGCTCCGGCGGGTCGATGTGCCGGAGACCCGGGCAGAGCTCTTGAAGTTCCTCGCCGCGGAGGAAGATGACGCCGAGTTTCGC
>JALYQE010000010.1 GCA_030855965.1 Verrucomicrobiota bacterium
TCCTCGCCAAATATGTCGAGCGGATGCTCGCGCCGGCCTAACGACTAACGGATCGCGCCCCGGCCGTCACTTCGCCCCGAAGCCGAAGAGGACCGCCGGGATCGTGCGCAGAAGAATCTTCAGGTCGAGCCCGAGCGACCAGCGATCGATATACTCGAGATCGAGTTTCACCCAGTCCCGAAAATCGTTCACCTGGCTGCGGCCGCTGATTTGCCAGAGGCAGGTCAAACCCGGTTTTACGCTCAGTCGCCGGCGCTGCGCGGTGTTTTCAAATTTCTCCACCTCGTAGAGCGGCAGTGGCCGCGGCCCGACCAGGCTCATGTTGCCCTTCAGGACATTCCATAATTGCGGCACCTCATCCATGCTCGTGCGCCGCAGCCAGTGCCCAAAGGGCGTGATCCGCGGGTCCTCCGCGACCTTGAAAACCGGGCCGCTCATCTGGTTGAAGGGGAGCAATTCCGCGCGCCGCATCTCCGCGTCGCTCGACATCGAGCGGAATTTATACATCACGAACGGCTTCCCGTTTTTCCCCGCGCGCTCCTGTTTGAAGATGATCGGGCCCTTCGAGCTCAGCCGAATCCCCAGTGCAACGATGAGCATCGGAATCGCCAGCACGACCAGCCCGATGAGCGCGCCCAGCCGATCGATCAGGCCCTTGATCCGAAAGGCCCACGAGACATCTGGAGTCGAGCGGAAAACCAGCATCGGCCTTCCGCCAAAGGCGTCGAAGTCCGGTTTGGCGATTGCCGTTTGAATGAAATTGGCCACGAGCCAGGCCGGGACGCCTTCCAGTTCGCAGGCGCCGATGGCCTGTTCGACGCGATTGAGCTGGCTGTGGCCGGCGGCAAAAATCACCCGCGAAACCGCGTGCTGATGCATCGCCTCGACCAGGTCCGAGATCGGCTGCTTCTCGATGTCGATCCGGCCCACGATCTGGAGGAGGATAATTTCCTCCGGCTTGAGCGAGCTCTCCAGGGCCGCGATATCCTGCGGCACGCCCGCCAGGAGGACCCGTTCGCGCACCTGCCCGCGGGCGGCCAGCCTTCGGACGCGGCTCGCCATCACTCGCTCTTTTAAAAGAAGGATCGCCATCGCGATGAGGATGAAGAGCAATGGCACGGCCCGGCTGGTCAATGGCAGGCGGAGGAAGATGACGCAGGCGCTCACGAGGAGGCCGAGGTAAAACATCGTCCGCACGATCTGGACGAACGATTTCGCGAAGGTCTTGTTGAAGTGCGACTGGTAGAAGCCCTGGAGATCGAGAAAGATCGGGCCAAAGGGCATGATCACGATCAGGAGCCACTGGTAGTTTTGAAACGGATCGATCGAATAAGGCAGATCGAGCCATTCCGTGCCGTAGAAACGCAGCGCGTGCGCGGCGAAAAGCGAGATCGCGAAGACGAACGCGTCGATGAGTTGCTGGAACTGCGTGTTTAGTTCCTGTTGGCGGTTCTGCATGGTATGGATCGCGACGGTCCGTAGTCTGCCATCGCAGGATACGCACCCGAAGGCAAAAAAATGAGCGCCCGAGCTTTGGTCAAACCGCCGGCGGCCCTTTCCCGCCTCGTCGGCGTCGTCGCCTCGCGCGCCGCGCTGACCCTGGCCGCGCGGCTGCGCCGGCCGCCCGATCTCTTCGAGCTCCGGCTCGATGCTCTGCGCAATTCGTTAGGCGAAGTCGAGCGCACCCTGCCGAAACTGCGCGCGCCCCTCATTCTGACCGCCCGCCATCCCTTGGAGGGTGGCCAGGGAACGCTCGCGGCCGGCGACCGGCGCGCGCTGCTCCTCCGGTTTCTCGAGCACGCCGCCTTCGTCGATCTCGAGCTCCGTTCCGTTAGGCACTTCCCGGCCTTGCTCCGCGAACTCCGGCGCCGTGACATCGGGCTGATCCTTTCCCACCATGATTTTCGCGAGACCCCTCCTCCCAGGCACCTGCAGCGCCTGGCGAAATCGGCCGCCGCCTTCCGCCCCGCCATTTTCAAGCTCGCTACCCGCACCGACACCCCCGCCCAGCTTGCGCGTCTCGTTTCATTTTTTATGGAATCGGAGGGCGCCCCGGTTCCGCTCGCTGCCATGGGCATGGGGCGACTCGGCCTCGCCTCCCGCCAGCAGCTCGACCGCCTCGGTTCCGCCCTCACTTACGTCGCGCTGGGCGAGGCGAACGCCGAGGGCCAGCCAACACTCAGCCGACTCCGGCGCACCCGGCGCGCGTATATGAGGTAGAAGCCTGCTCACCAATGCCCGAAACCGTCGAACTTCCCGATGCCGTCCCCGTCATGCCGCTGACGGGCGTCCTCCTCTTCCCCAATGCCCTTCTTCCGCTCCACATCTTCGAGCCGCGCTTTCGCAAGATGCTGGCCCACGCCCTCGACGACGATCGCATGCTCTGCGTCGCGCTCGTGAGGCCGGAGCGCCCGCAGTGGCGCACGAGCGACGATTTTTTCCCGGTCAGCACCGTCGGCCTCATCCGGGCCTGCGTCGGGCGGAGCGACGGCACCTCCGATCTCATCCTCCAGGGCATTCGGCGGGTGAAATTCAGCGAGTTTGAACAGGAAGCCCCCTACCCGATCGCGCGGATCAAGCCGCTCAAGACCCGGACCAAGCTCACCGTCGAGACCGATGCCCTCGCCGCCAAGGTGCTCGAATTCTACACCCGCCTGAAAGAGAGCGGGCGCGAGCTGCCGGAAAAAATCGATCGTTACCTGAGCGAAATGAGCGACCCGGAAATGCTGGCCGACCTCATCGCCGCGACCTTTATCACCGACCCCGCCCGGCGCCAGCAACTCCTCGAGGAGCTCGACCTGAACCAGCGCCTCCGCCTCCTCATCCAATTCCTGCGCGAGGAATCCGCCTAACGCCTAACTACTCGCCAGCCGCGAGTGTTCCTCGAGCAAATAGCGGTCGGTCATCCCCGCGATGTAATCGCAGACCGTCCGGTGCAACCCCTGGCTTTCGATCCGGCGCGCCGCGGTATCGCCGAGCCGTTCCGGTTCCTCCACGTAGGCCGCGAAAACCGTCCGCAACATTTCGCAGGCGCGCTGGTTCACCTCCGCCACCCGCGGATGATAGTAGACGTTTTCGTAGAGGAAATTTCGCAGTTCCTTGTTCGCTACTCCCGCTTCCTCGCTGTAGCGAATCAAAGGCGCGGGTTGCCGCCGCGCGGCTTCGGGATCTGCCGGCGCCGCCGCCGCGATTCCGCGCGCGCTCGTCGCGACCACATCGCGCACCTGGAGGTCGATGATGTCGCGGATAATGTTTTTGTGCAGCTCCGCGCCTAACAAATCCGGGTTCCGGTGCGCCACCCGCTGGTGGCTGCGCTGCCAGATCGCGCTGTCGTCCAGTTGATCGCTGTCGAGGATGGCGAAGTCGAGCGCGTCGTCGAGATCGTGGCTGTAATAGGTAATCTCGTCCGCGAGATCGGCGATCTGCGCCTCGAGCGACGGCGGGGTTTCCTCGTCGCGTTTCCGCAATCCTTCCAGCACCTCGAAGGTCAGGTTCAAGCCCGGAAAGGCCGGGTAGACCGCCTCCAGCAATTCCACCACCCGCAGGCTCTGCCGGTTATGCTCGAAACCGCCGTGCTCGTGCATGCATTCCGCCAGCATCTCTTCGCCCGAATGCCCAAAGGGCGAATGCCCGAGGTCATGCGCGAGCGCGATCGCTTCCGCCAGGTCTTCATTCAGGGAAAGCGCGCGCGCGAGTGTGCGGCTGACCGATGCCACTTCAAAAGTATGGGTCAGCCGCGTCCGCAAATGATCCGCCGTCCCGTTCAGGAAGACCTGCGTCTTGTATTCCAGCCGGCGAAACGCCCGCGAATGAATGATCCGCGCCCGGTCGCGCTGGAATTCCGTCCGGTAATCGTGCCGCGGCTCGGGAAATTTCCGGCCGCGCGAGGCGCCCGCCTTTTGCGCGTAAGGCGCGAGCGTCAGGCTCTCGTCCGCCTCCATTTGTTCGCGCTGTTTCCAGCCCGTCGCGGGAAGTTCGGCGCCGCTGGCGAAATCGTTAGTCTGCATCGCCCTTCTCGGCCTGCTTTCTGATTTCCTCGGCCAGGCGGCGCCTCTCCGCCCGACCTTGCACCCGCACCTGCAGAAGATCGAAAAGCGCCAGCAAAACCGCCGTCACCGTGATCCAGGCGCAGGCCAGCCAATAGAGAATAAACCAGCCCGGGCGGACCCGAGGATCGAGGATCGGGGCAAGGAAAGTCGCGCCCAGAAACAGCAGCACCACCGCCACGATTACGGTCCAGAACATGACCTGCCGCCGGGTCTGGCGGTCGCGCAGGAGGCCGCGCGCGGCGTGCGTGGCGAAGGAAGCGATCCGCAGCTTGCGGTCGTTAGGCGGGGGTTGCTCGTTAGGCTGGTTCATTTTTGCCTAACAAAATCCACCGGGAGCGGGGGAACGCAAACCTTGCCCCGCCGTCTCCCGCCCTTTGCGCGACCTGCGCCCAAACAAAAAAGGAACGGCTTGCGCCGTTCTTTTCCTGTTTTGAGTTTGCCTTTGCTCTACTTGAGCGAGACGTCGTCCACCCGGAACGTCGTTGTGGCGAGCCTGAGATTCTCCGCCGCGGTCCCCAGGTCTTCATCGGCACAGCCGAAGTCTCGGCCCGGCGCAGGGCACTGGTGGCATCCACCATCCTTTGGCTCCTGCCTGAGTGACTCCGGCGAAACCGAGGCAGATTGGAACGACGAGCGCCCCTGACGCTGCTGCAATGACCTTTTGCTTGCCGCCCGCCCGGGAAGCTGAGAAAAAGACGGCGTGATCCCGGCTTCTCCGCCCGCCAGGCCGCAGCCCGCCTACGATTTCATCGCTGGCGCTCTTCCTCTTCTCGTTAGTCCATCCTCCCCCCGTTAGCCCATGAACACTTTGCCTCCGCCCTCAAACGACGCGCAGCATCTGCGCCTGCTCGCGATCTTCCACTACGTCGTCGGCGGCCTGACCGCGCTTCTCGCCTGCTTCCCCCTCCTTCACGTCGCGCTCGGGCTGGCCATGGTCTTCGCCCCGCGCTCGTTTGCGAACAAGCCGGGGGGACGAACCGCCGCCTTTCGTGGGCTGGATTTTCGCCGGGATGGGAACGGGCTTGTTCCTGGCCGGGATCACCCTTGCCGTCTGCGTCATCCTTGCCGGCCGTTTTCTCGCTCGCCGCAAACGTTACTGGTTCGTCTTCGTCCTCGCCTGCCTGCAATGCGCCGTCTTCCCCTCCGGGACCGTTCTCGGCGTCTTTACGATCGTTGTCCTGTCGCGCGAGAGTATGAAGGCGCAGTTTCGCGCTGCTCCCATGCTACCGGCTGAGCCAGCCCGATGACTCGACCAGATCCCCGACCCGCCCTCGCGCTGACCCCGGTTTTCGGGCAGGAACGCTACGAGTTTCTCGATGTCCTGCGCGGCTTCGCCCTCTTCGGCATCATCAGCGCGAACATGATCCTCTACTCCCTGTATCTCGCGCTACCGGACTCCGCCAAGGTGACCATGAGCACTCATGCGACGGACAAGGTGCTCGACTTCCTCGAGCTCACCTTCATCGAAGGAAAGTTCTACACCATCTTCTCTGTCCTGTTCGGCATCGGCTTCTCCATCCTGCTTACCCGGGCCCAGGCCAGGAGCGCGGGGTTTTATCCCTTCTTTCTCCGGCGCATGTTTTTCCTTTTCCTCATCGGCGCGGCCCACGCGGTCTTCTTCTTCCACGACGACATCCTGGAGTCATACGCGCTCTGCGGCGTCCTGCTCCTGCCTTTCATCAAGGTGCAGAATCGCACCCTCATCGTCGCCGCGTTGCTCGCGCTCGTTGCCGGCGCGGTGATTAAGTTCACCGGCGCCATCCCCCGTGACTCTTTCACCGGCCCGCGGGAACTGTTGTTTCAACACTACGGCTTCACGCGCGCAACACGGGTCGAGATCTGGTCGCAGGGCAGCCTCTTCGACGTCCTGCGGCTGAACATCGCGAGCTGGTTCAGCCAGGTCGATTACGTCATCTCCAGCGGCATGATTTTCAAGATCTACGGATCTTTCCTTCTCGGTTTCTATCTCGGCCGAAACGAGATTCACAAAAAGCTGGAGCAATACCGGCCCACGATCAGGCGCGTCGCCTTGCTCGGGCTCGTTCTCGGTCTCCCGCTCAACCTCATTTACGCCGCTACCTTCGCCGCGGATGACTCCTGGGTGCGGAACCTGAGCGAGCCCCTCGCCATCCTGCCCCTGAGCGCGGGCTACGCCTCCCTTCTCTGCCTGCTCTGGCTGGGTCACCGCCGGGACTGGCTCCTGCGAGTCTTTGCTCCGGTCGGGCGCATGGCGCTGACTAACTACGTCGGCCAAAGTGTCATTTGCGCCCTGATCTTTTACGGGCCGGGGCTCGGCCTTGGCGGAACGATAGGGCCGACTCTCTACCTCCCGATCGGCCTGGCCGTCTATCTCCTGCAGATCGCGTTCAGCCGGTTCTGGCTCGATCGTTTTCAGTTTGGCCCGCTGGAGTGGCTCTGGCGCATGCTGACCTACGGCCGATCCTTTCCCCTAACGAAACGAGCGACGGCGTAACCGAAGAATTCCGGGACGGACCCGGGAGCTCCGATTTTGGTTCGCCCCTGGTGATGATTGAATCCTCTACCCGCCATCCGGCCATTGTTGTACGATACCGGGAGATGCAGCGCGACGGGCAACAGGCGTCGGAGTTAAAATTGGCCAGGCCGCCATCAGGTTCGGCGACGCCGCGCAGCGGCCTCGGCCTGCTCCCAACCGGAGTCGAGATCCCTTGTGATCTGCGCGAAGTCGAGCACCCCGAGGGGCGCTTCCGGCGCGAGGACGGATCGCGCAACGACATCTGCGTCATGGAAGTGCGATCGATCCCCAACCTGCGCGCCCCCGCCGTGCCGCGGGAGCATTTCGTCGGCGATTGCGCCGATAACCAGCCGGTCGTCATCCGCCTCGGCAACGTCCGCCAGAGCAGCCTCCGGCTCCAGCTTATCTCGCCTGGTGAAGCGCTCGGCACGCTCGCAGCAGCGGCCAAGTCTTCCGCCAGCGTGGCGGTCTGAACGAGGAATTGGGTTCAATCCTGTAAACTCGGCGTTCGGAGGGAAAGGTCGCGCCGTCATTGATCTTGTCTTCCGGCAGCCTGCTCGATCTTATTCCTCTGCTCACCGCTACCTGAACCATGCTCCGGCGACGCTTCATCGAGAATCTCAAGCAACAGCAATGGACCGCCGCCGGCATTGAGCTGGTCATCGTCGTGCTCGGCGTCTTCATCGGCCTCCAGGTTTCAAACTGGAACCAGGACAGGATCAGCGACCAGCAGGCGGCGGGTTTCGCTGAGCGACTGAAGGCCGATCTGCGCGAGGAAGATTGGGCCTACCAGCTTCTCATCGCCTACAACCGCGAAGTGCTGGCGAGCGCGGACCTCGCCGCCGACGCCCTCGAGGGCGAGCAGACGATCGCGGACGAGGCGCTCCTCGTCAGCGCCTACCGCGCCACGCAATACAGACAGCGGCTGCGCCGCCGTTGCCACCTACGACGAGCTGATCTCGAACGGCACGATCGGCCTCATCCGGGACCAGACTTTGCGCGACACCGCGATGCGGCTCTACAACCTCCCGACGATCGACAACCTCGTCCGCGAGGGAATGTAGTCGCGTTATCGCGAGGCCTTCCGGATGACTCTCCCGAACAGGTGCAGCGCGCCCTGGCCAAAAACTGTGGCGACCGTTACATCGAGACGGGAAATTATGCCGCGATCACCGGCGTGCTCGATTATCCCTGCAGCTCCGGTCAGTCGGAGCAGGATACCGCCAAGGCCGCCGACGACCTTCGGTCCGCTCCCAATCTCTTGCCGCTGCTGCGCCTACGCATCGCCGACCTCGAAACCCGCCTGGTCGACCTGACGGCCAACAATCGACCCATTCTCGACCGGCTCCGCGCCATCGCGGCCGAGAAACCCTGAGCGGGCCTCCCGCCGCACCCAGTAACGCCAACACGACGAGGCATTAATTTTATGAAAAATAGCGGATCGAAAAAGGATTTATCGGCGAAGGATCGGGCGGCGCTTCTGCAGACCCTGCAGGCGCGCTTCGAGAAGAACATGAAACGCCATGAAGGGCTGGCCTGGGAGAAGGTGCAGGCGCGGCTGGAGAAGCAGCCGGCGAAATTGTGGTCGCTCCACGAGATGGAGAAAACCGGCGGCGAACCGGACGTGGTCGGCCACGACAAGAAGACGGGCGAGGTGCTCTTTTTCGATTGTTCCGCGCAAAGCCCGGCCGGGCGCTTCAGTCTCTGCTACGACCGCGAGGCGCTCGACTCGAGGAAGGAACATAAACCGCGCAGCAGCGCGGTGGAGATGGCGGCGGCGATGGGCATCGAGCTGCTAAGCGAGGAGCAATACCAGGAGCTGCAAAAGCTGGGTGAGTTCGACACGAAGTCGTCGAGCTGGGTGAAAACCCCGCCGGAGATGAGGAAGCTGGGCGGCGCGCTTTACTGCGACCGGCGCTACGGCCGCGTCTTCCCGGGTCACAACGGGGCGCAGTCGTATTACAGCGGCCGGGGGTTCCGGGGTTCGCTGCGGGTGTAGGTTTCTCGGCTGGAGCGGGTACCGGACCCGCCGAGCTTCACAGAGCGAGCGTCTACAGCAAAAGCAGCGACGGGTTTTCCAAAAGCTGCCGGAGCACTTTCAAATAATCCGCGCCGATCGCGCCGTCGACGACGCGGTGGTCGCAGCTCATCCCGATCTTCATCCGGTAGCCGGGGACGATCTCGTCGTCTCCGTTGACGATGGGCTTCTTCACGATCGCGCCGATGGAAAGGATGATGGCCTGGGGCGGGTTGATGATGGCGGAGAAATAATCGATGCCGTAGTTGCCGAGGTTCGAGACGGTGAGGGTGCCGCCCTGGAACTCTTCCGGCTTCATCCGCTTGTTCCGGGCGCGGTGGGCGAGGTCTTTGACCGCGGCGCTGATCTCGCGGAGCGATTTGTTTTGCGCGCCTTTGATGACCGGGGTGACGAGGCCTTCCTCGATCGCGACCGCGACCGCGAGATTGATGTCGCCGTAATGGACGATGGCGTCGCCATCGAAGGCGGCGTTGACTTTCGGCTCGCGCAGGGCGGCGTCGACGGCGCCCTTGAGGATGAAATCGTTGACCGTGATTTTGGTGGCGTCGTCTTCTTCGGCGCCGGATTTCAGCTCGGCGCGCACGCGCATGAGCGGGTCGGCGTTGATCTCGATGTTGAGGTAGAAATGCGGGACGGGGCCGAGGCTGGAGACGAGCCGGTCGGCGATGACTTTGCGCATGCCGGTAAGGCTGATGCGGGCGGTCTCGCCGGCGGAAATTTCGGGCGCGGGGGCTTTGGTTTTGGCGGCGGGGGCTTTGTCCGCTGGGACAGCGGACGATCCACTGGTCGCAGAGGTGACGTCTTTCTCGACGATGCGGCCGCCGGGGCCGGTGCCCTTCAGGTTGGCGAGGTCGATGCCTTTCTCGGCGGCGATTTTCTTCGCGAGGGGCGAGGCTTTGACACGGCCGGAGTCGGGGTTTTCTTCGGGCGCGGGGGCGGGCTTCTTCTCGGGGGCTTCTTTCGCCTCGGCGGGTGCGGCCGACACGGCCGCCTCTACAGGCTTCGCCTTCTTTTTCGCGGGGGCTTTTTCTTCTTCGGCTTCATCGTTCTCACCGCCTTCGCCGCCCGCTTCTTCTGCTTTATCGGAATCGTCGGCTGCGGACGCTTCTTCGCCCTCTTCGCCGATGAAGGCGATGCGGTCGCCGACGTTCACCTTCCCGCCTTCCTCCACGTAAATTTCTTTCAGGACGCCGTCATCGCTCGCTTCCCATTCCATCGTCGCCTTGTCGGTCTCGATCTCGGCCAAGACTTCGCCCGCGGTCACTTCGTCGCCGATCTTCTTCTTCCAGCTTACGAGCGTCCCCTCGGTCATGGTGTCGCTCAGTTTCGGCATCTGAATTTCAGGCATGAGAAAATGTTGAGGGTTGAGTGTTGTTAGTTAAGAGAGTCGTTAGGTTTAACAAATCTTTTTGACGGCGGCGACGATCTTGTCGGCGTTGGGCAGGACGGCCTGCTCGAGGCGCTCGTTGTAGGGCATGGGAACGTCTTCCTGCGCGACGCGCTGGATGGGGGCGTCGAGTTCGTCGAAAATTTCCTGCTGGATGCGGAAGGCGATCTCGGCGCCGACGCCGCAGAAGGGGCGATCCTGCTCCGCGATGACGACGCGGTGGGTTTTGCTGACGGAGGCAAAGACGGCCGGCCAATCGAGCGGCTTGATCGAGCGCAGGTCGATCACTTCGGCGTTGATCTTCTCGCCCGCGAGCTGCTCGGCCGCGGCCAGCGCCATCGGAACGGTCTGGGCGTAGGCGATGATGGTGACGTCGCTGCCTTCGCGCTTGGTCTCGGCTTCGCCTAACGGAATGAGGAGGTCGACGTCCTCGTCTTCGACCTGGCCTTTATGGCTGTAGAAAAGTTCGCACTCGAGGACGAGGACGGGGTTGTTGTCGCGGATGGCGGTCTTGAGCAGGCCCTTGGCGTCGCGCGCGGTGGCCGGGGTGCAGATCTTGAGGCCGGGGACGTTGGCGTAGAGGCACTCGGTGGCATGGGAATGGGTCGCGCCGAGCTGGTGGGCGGGGCCGTTGGGGCCGCGGAAGGTGATCGGGATGTTGAACTGGCCGCCCGACATGGTGAGCATGTTGGGCGCGTTGTTCACGATCTGGTCAAACGCGACCAGGGAAAAGCTGAAGGTCATGAACTCGACGATCGGCCGCAGGCCAACCATGGCGGCGCCAATGCCGAGCCCGGCGAAACCGTTTTCACTGATCGGGGTGTCGATGATGCGCTCGGCGCCGAAGCGATCGAGCAGACCCTGGCTGACTTTGTAGGCGCCGTTGTACTCGGCCACTTCCTCGCCCATGAGGAAGACGTTGGGATCGCGCGCGATCTCTTCGGCGAGCGCTTCGTTGAGGGCCTGGCGGTAGGTGATTTCTCTCACGCCTTTTTCGATCCTGATGTAGCGGCGGCCGTGTCGGCCGCATCGCCGTTCTTACCCGCGCCGTCGTCTGAGCGGCGGGATTTGCCGGGCGGGGATTGACGCGCCGGCTTGGTGGAGCGTGCCTTTGCGGGCGACACGCCCGCCTGCTCGCTGCTTTCCTTGAAGGCGACGCCGGATTCGCCGGCTCCGACGTAAGTGTATTTGTAGAGATCCTCGAGCGGTGGCTCGGCGCTTTTCTCGGCGAACTTCACGCTCGCCATGACCTGCTCCTTAGCGCTTTTGTCGAGCTTGTCGAATTCTTCGTTGGTCAATTTCCCCTCACGGGTGAGCTGAGCGCGCATCCGGGTGATCGGATCTTCCAGACGATATTTTTCCAGCTCTTCCTTCGTCCGGTAACTGGCCGGGTCCGACATGGAATGGCCGCGGTAACGATAAGTGCGCGCCTCGATGAAGGCCGGGTGCGGATCTTTCCGGATGGAAGCGATGATCTCGCCCAGCTGGTCGCGCACCTCGCGGAAACTCATTCCATCCACTACGTAGCCCGGCATGTCGTAGCCCTCGGCCCGGTCGACGATCTCCTTGAGCGAGGTCGAGCGTTTCACCGAGGTGCCCATGGCGAAGAAGTTATTTTCGCAAATGAAGATGACCGGGAGCTTGAAGAGACCGGCGAGATTGAGCGCCTCGTGGAAACCTCCCTGGTTAATCGCGCCGTCGCCGAAAAAGCAGAGGGTGACGCGGTCTTCCTTGCGATATTTCGACGCGAAAGCCATCCCGGCGGCGAGCGGGACGTGCGCGCCGACGATGGCGTGGCCGCCATACATGTGGTTGGCCTTGTCGAAATAATGCATCGAGCCGCCGAGACCGCGCGAGCAGCCGGTCACCTTGCCGAAGAGCTCCGCCATGCAGGCGTTGGCGCTTGTTCCGCGCGCGAGGGCGTGAGCATGATCGCGGTAGGCGGTGATGAAGTAATCATCGGGCCGGGTGGCGGCGACGGCCCCGGCCACGACCGCTTCCTGACCGATGTAAAGATGACAAAAACCGCCGATCTTCTGCGCTTGATATTGCTGGCTCGCGCGCTCCTCGAAGCGGCGAATCAGCAGCATCATCGCGAGCATCTCGACTTCGTCGCGTTGCTCCGGCTGCGGCATCGCGGTCAATGGACTAACGAACGACTGGTCGCCACCGGCAGAGCGGCGTCGCGCCGGCTGTAGTGCATGCAGGCGACAAAAACGAGAGTGAAGAGCAAATCACTCACGAGCGAGTTGCGGAAGAACATCCAGGTCGGCGTCGCACTGTATTGCGGGAGCCCGACGGTGAGGGCCTGGATGAGCCCGGCGAAATTTTTGAAGTAACCGGGATCGGTCAGCCAGGAGAAGAAATTCGTCACCCCGTAGAAAAGAGCGGAGCCGGCGAGCGAGGCGGGGACGATCTTCATCAGCGAAGGCCGGCGGCTGATCGCGAGCCCGAGGAGACCGACGAGCGCAAAGGCGAAATAGCGGCACAAAATCAGCGGATCGAGCAGCGAAGCCTTGTAGTAGACATCGAGGACGAGGTCGGAAAGGAGGAGCGCGGCGAACGGGACGATGAACTTGTATTTGCGCGGGAAATAAATCGCTCCGCAGAGCGCGATCGCGGCGAGCGGGGCGAAATTAGAAAGCCAGGCGCTGCCGCCGCCCTGCACGATGATGGCGGTGGCGATCCGGTAAACGACTGCGAGCAAAACGAGAATGAGCGCTGGAATCA
>JALYQE010000065.1 GCA_030855965.1 Verrucomicrobiota bacterium
GGCAGCGTGGCCAGAAATAGCGCGCAATTTCGCCGCGCCGAGGCCGAGGGAAAACTGATGCGAATCCCGACCGGTGACGGGATGAGCCTGGTCTTTTTCGATGATCCCGAGGCGCCGATCGAGTGCGCGATGGAGATCGCCGCGGCCTTGAAGAGTCGTCCCGAGATTCAGTTGCGAATGGGCATACACAGCGGCCCGGTCAATCAGGTGATCGATGTGAGCGATCGCTCCAACGTCGCCGGCGCCGGGATGGACACGGCGCAACGCGTGATGGATTGCGGCGACGCCGGCCACATTCTTCTCTCCAAACGAGTGGCCGACGATCTTTCGCCCTTCCCGCGCTGGCGTCCTCATCTCCACGAGCTCGGCGAATGCGAGGTGAAACATGGCCGTAAAATCGGACTCGTGAATTTTTACACCAACGAGATCGGCAACCCCGAGCCGCCGCGAAAATGCCAGCCACCGCCGGGCACTGCGACGGCGAGACCGGCATCCTCCAGCGTCCGGCAACGAAACTACGCGCTCATTGCCGCGGCCGCGCTCTGCCTCATCGTGCTCGCGCTCGGCGCGCTCTTTTACTTCCGGGCGAATATTTTTCCGGCGCGCTTGAGCGCAGCAGCGAGCTCGCAGACCCGTCATTCGATTGCCGTTCTTCCCTTCGAGAACGCGACCAACGACCCCAGCGCCGATTATCTCTCGGAAGGAATCTCGGAGGCGCTGATCAATAGCCTGACCGAGCTGCAGCAACTGCGGGTAATCGCGCGCTCGACCGCTTTCCATTACAAAGGCAAGGATATCGATCCGCAACGAGTGGGGCGCGAGTTGCAGGTGGCGGCGGTCCTCACCGGGCGCGTGCGACAGATCCAGGATGCGCTCAGCGTGCAGGTGGATTTGGTCGATACCGCGACCGGCGCCCAACTCTGGGGAACTGCCTACGAGCGCAAAATCTCCGACATCGTCGCGGTCAAACAGGCCATCGCCCGCGAGGTCACGCAAAAGTTAAAGATCAGGTTGTCCGGCGAAGAAGAGCGGCGGCTGGTCAAGCGCGACACGAGCAACGCGGAGGCCTACCAGTATTATCTGCGCGGACGTTATTTTTGGAACCAGCGCACCCCGGAGGGGATCAAAAAGGCGATCGCGGAATTCCAACAGGCAATCGAGCACGACCCAAATTTCGCCCTCGGTTATACCGGGCTGGCTGATTCTTATTTGTTGCTGGAACAGTATGCCGGCGTCCCCTGGAGTGAAGTGATGCCGAAGGCGCGCGCGGCCGTGGACAGAGCGCTGCGGATCGATGACTCGCTGGCCGAACCGCACGCCTCCTCGGGTTTGATCTACCAGTTCAACTGGCAATGGACTCCAGCCGAGGAGGAATACCGGCGCGCGATCAGCCTCAACCCCAACTATCCGACCGCGCATCACTGGTATGGCCTGTACCTGAATGTGCGACAGCGATTCGATGATGCGCTCGAGGAAACCCGGCGCGCCCAGGAACTTGATCCGCTTTCGCCCATCATCGGTGCCAATGTCGCGATTACGCTTCTGCTAAAAAACCAGCCCGCGCTCGCGATTGAGCAGTGCCAGAGAATTATCGAGTTCAATCCCAACCACATCTCCGGCTACGACTGGTTAAGCCTGGCCTACCTGCACGAAGGGCGCCTGCCCGAGGCGATCGCGGTGCGTGAAAAAGTCGTGGAAATGTCGCAGCGCTCCGGGCCGCAGCTCGGCATTCTGGGCTACCTTTATGCAATGGCGGGGAGGCGGGACGAGGCCCTTGAGATCTTGCGGGAGCTGGAGCAAAAGTATGCCCGACGCGAAACGACCGGCCAGACGCTCGCCGGGATCTGCGATGCGCTCGGCGACCCGGACCAGGCCTTTGCCTGGCTGGAGAGAGACTTCCAACGGCATAGCGCCGATCTGCAGTTCATCGTCACCCGCCCGCAGTTTGCCCACCTTTGCCGCGAGCCGCGCGTGATCGGGCTGCTCCAGCGCATGGGGCTCAACCCATGACGGCCCCTACGGCAAAGAGGGTCGCTGAGTTTCGCCCTAACGAGGCGTTACAATTGATCGACCCCCTTTTTTGAGCTCTTCGGTTTTGGCGACCGAGAGGAATTCATAGAAGCCGTGCAGCCGCGCGAAATAATAACCCTCGCGCCCATCCAGGAAGCCGCGCTGCCAGAGGTAGACGTAAAGGAAACGCAGGAGGGGCCGAAACGGCAGCCGTTGCGCGAGACGCTTGAGCCGGCGGCGTTGCGCGACCCGCGCGCTTTGCAGCTCGCTCGCCCCGCTCTCCTCCGCCGCCGCGACGCGCGCTTCCCAGTTGGAATAACGATTGTGTTTTTCGACGAAAACTTCGACCGAGGGAAAGGCGTAGTGATCCATCTCGCAGCGCAACCGCGCGGTCGGACCCTGCACCACGACGTGCTCGTGCACCTCGTTGTCGCCGCTCGCGGTCGCGACCTCAGTCAGCTTTTCGTAGCGGCCTAACGAATGACGAAACAGGCGCAGGTTCCAGTTCGGATAATAGGCGTGCCGCAGCCACCGCCCCATGAACATGAAACGGCGGTTGATCCAAAATCCGACCGTGCTTCCCGCGCCTGCGATCGCGGCCCGAAACTCTGCTTC
>JALYQE010000072.1 GCA_030855965.1 Verrucomicrobiota bacterium
CGCGTGACTGGCAAGTTGCCGCTCGATTTTGAAGTTCATCAATCTGACACGCCGGACTGAGATCGGCGCCAATTGTTATTATCTCGGAGCGGGCGGGCAGGGGGTTGTGCTGGATTGCGGCATGCACCCCAAGGAAGAGGGCGAAAGGGCCCTGCCTCTTCTCGCGAATCTGGCTGGTTTGCCGGTCGACGCGCTTCTGCTTTCGCACGCGCATCTCGATCACATCGGATCGCTCCCGGTCCTCATGCGGCAACAGCCCCAGGCGCACATTTTCATGACCGAACCGACCGCTGCGATCGGCGATGCGCTTCTGCACAATTCGGTCAACGTCATGACCCGCGAGCGCGAAGAGGTGGGCGTGATCTACCCGCTCTTCACTCATCGCGAGACCGACCGGGCGACGGATCGCTGGCAGCATTGCCGGCTCGGGCAACCCTTCACGGTCGATGGCGAACGCAGCCAGGCCCGGCCTAACGACGCGCTGAGTTTCGAATATTGCGACGCCGGCCATGTCCTCGGAGCCGCTGGGATTATCCTCCGTGCCGAGGGCCGCACCGTCTTCTACACCGGCGATGTCAATTTTGACGACCAGACCCTGACCAAGGGCGCCGTCTTTCCGGAATCGGGGATCGATGTCCTCATCATCGAGGCGACCCGCGGTGATTCGCCTTTGCCGGAAGGCTTCTCGCGCGAGGCGGAGGAGCGCCGTTTCGCGGAAGCGCTGACGCGTGCCTTTGATCGCGGCGGTTGCGTGCTTGTGCCGGTCTTTGCCCTCGGCAAGACGCAGGAAGTGCTGGCCATGATTTATAAATTCAAGCGCAGCAAAATGATCGGGGACGTGCCGGTCTACATCGGCGGCTTGAGCTCGAAGATGACGGAAATCTACGATCGCCGGGCCAATCAGACTGCGCGCGTGATGCCGCGCCTGCAATTATTTCCCGAGGTCGGGCCGTTTGTCCTTAACGGCAAAACGATTGCCGACACGCCGGCGCGGCCCGGCCGCATTTACGCGCTTTCCAGCGGCATGATGACGCCGAAGACGCTTTCGAATATTTTCGCCCGCCGGCTGCTCGACCGGCCGGAGCACTCGATCTTTTTTGTCGGCTACGCCGATCCGGAGTCGCCCGCCGGAATCCTGCAGAAATCTCAGCCTAACGAGTTAGTTTCGCTCGACGAAGACGAGCCGGCCGTGCCCTTGCGCTGCCACCTGGATCAATTCCAATTCAGCGCACACGCCTCGCGCGAGTCGATTCTCGAATACATCAAAAAGGTGGCGCCAAAGAAGCTGGTTTTGGTGCACGGGGACGTTCCGGCGATCGAATGGATGCGCGCTTCTGCCGCCGCGGCTTTGCCGGAAACAGAGATCATCGTGCCGCCGCCCGGGGTGGAAATCGAGTTGTAGGCCTCTCGCAAATGAAGATCGCGTCTTGGAACATCAACTCCTTGCGCAAACGGGAAGATCGCCTGCTGCTCTGGCTGCGCGAGAGCAGTCCGGATGTGGTCTGCCTCCAGGAAACGAAATGCACCGACGAACAATTCCCGGCCGCGACTTTGCGCGACGCGGGCTACGCGGCGGTTTTTCACGGGCAGAAGTCGTACAATGGCGTCGCCATCCTGGCGAAGGAGCAACCGCGAGAAGTGCGCATGGGATTTTGCGATGAAGTCGAAGACCCGCAGGCGCGCATCATCGTGGCCACCGTGGGCGACGTGCGGGTCTTCTCTGTCTACGTCCCGAACGGACAGGCGGTCGGCTCGCCCGCCTACGCCTACAAAATGGAATGGTATCGTCGCCTAACGAGTTGTCTGCCGGAAGAAAGCCCGCTCGGGCGGGTGGTGGTCTGCGGCGACTTCAATGTCGCGCCTAACGACGACGACGTGCACGACCCGGCGCTCTGGCGGGGCGCGATTATGTGTTCGGAGGACGAGCGGGCGGCCTTTCGCGCGCTTTGCGATCTTGGGCTGATCGATACGCTCCGGTTGCATCATCCCGAGGCCGGGATTTTCAGCTGGTGGGATTACCGGATGCTCGCTTTCCCAAAGAATCGCGGATTGCGCATCGATGCCATTCTCGCCGGAAGCGAACTGGCCGCGCAATGCATCGACGCCGGCGTCGCGCGCGAGATGCGCAAAGGAAAAGACCCATCCGATCACGCGCCAGTCTGGGCGGAGTTTACAGCCTGAGAAACACCTTGAAAGCGCTCCCAGGCTCGTCGTCTCAGGTGGCTAATCCGCCGGCAAAACCGCTCCTCGTTTACGATGGCGACTGCGGCTTCTGCAAACTCTGGATCGCGCGCTGGCGGGAGGAAACTGGTGACGCGGTCGAATATCAGCCGTTGCAGGAAGCGGCCGAGCGTTTTCCGGAAGTGCCGCGTGAGGAATTCGAGCGTGCGGTCAAGCTGATCGAACCCGATGGCAGCGTTCGGAGCGGCGCGGCGGCGGTTTACGGTTCGTTAGGCGCAGGCGGACAGCCGCTCAATCGCTGGAGCTACGATCATGTTCGCGGTTTCGCCGCCGCCTCGGAATTGGGCTACCGCTTCATCGCCAGCCATCGCGAACTGGCGCACGGCGTGACCAAATTGCTTTGGGGCAACGATGTCCGGCAGCCAACTTATTTCCGAGCCCGGAGTTGGTTCCTGCGCGCGCTCGGGGCGATTTACCTGATCGCGTTTCTCTCCTTTTGGGTGCAGGCCGATGGTTTGATCGGCGCCCGTGGCATTTTGCCGTTGCCGCAATTCCTGGAAGCGGCGCGGGCGCAGCTGGGCGAGCACGCCTGGCTCGTCCTGCCGACGCTTTGCTGGCTGAACCCCAGCAACGCCTTTCTCCATTTCATTTGCGGAGCCGGTGCCGTGCTCTCGGTTCTGCTCGTTGCGGAGATCGCGCCAGCTCTCTGTCTCGTGCTCCTGGGCGCGCTTTATCTTTCGCTCTCCATCGCCGGGCAGACGTTCTTCAGCTTCCAATGGGACATCCTGCTGCTCGAGTCGGGATTCCTTGCGATTTTTTTCGCTCCCTGGCGCTGGTGGCCGCGGCGCGATCGGCCCGCGCCGCTTTCGCGCCCGGGGCTTTTTCTTCTCCGATTTCTCCTTTTCAAACTGATGCTGATGTCCGGCGTCGTGAAGCTGACGAGCGGCGACGCGTCGTGGTGGAACCTGAGCGCGCTCGACTACCACTTCTGGACGCAGCCGCTCCCAACGGTGTTCGGGTGGTGGGCCGATAAATCGCCCGAGTGGCTGAAGCATTTCTCGACCACGGCTGTGCTCGGTATCGAAATCATCGCGCCGTTTCTGATTTGGTTGCCGCGACACCTGCGTCTGCTTGGCTGCGGTTTGCTTATCTTGCTTCAGGTCGCCATCGGGCTAACCGGCAACTACGCTTTCTTCAATTTCCTCACCCTCGCGCTTTGCCTGCTGCTGATCGACGACGTCGCCTGGCCCGGCCCTCGCCTAACGAATTCGAATCCGGCGGGCTCTCGCTCGCTCGTCTGGGTGCCGGCGTTTGTCATTGCCCTGACGATGCCGCTAAATGCGCTCCTTATCGGAAACGGCTTCAAACCGGATCTGCGGTGGCCGTCCGCGTTCGAGTCGCTTTACAATCGCGTTGCCCCTTTTCGAATCGTGAATGGCTACGGGCTCTTCCGCGTCATGACAAAGGAACGGCCCGAGATCATCATCGAGGGCAGCGCCAACGGGAGCGAATGGAAAGCGTATGAGTTCAGATGGAAGCCGGGGCCGCTCGAGCGCAAGCCGGGTTTTGTCGAGCCGCACCAGCCGCGGCTGGATTGGCAGATGTGGTTTGCGGCCCTGAGCGATGTGCGGCAAAACCCGTGGTTCATCGGCCTGGCCCTGCGGTTGATGGAGAATTCGCCCGACGTCGTGGCATTGTTAGGCAAGAATCCTTTCCCGGAAGAACCGCCGCGTTATTTGCGGGCCAATATTTATCGCTACCATTTCAGCAGCCGCGCGGAGCACGCGCAAACCGGCGCCTGGTGGCGGCGCGAGGATGAGCGGGTTTATCTCCCGGTCGTCTCGATGCGCGGCGAGTGAGGTGCCCGCGACTTGAGAACGGCCCGTTAGGCGTTATACTTCCGCTATGCCGAAGGAAGAGCAGATCGTGACGGAAGGCACGGTGACGCAAGTGTTACCGGGCACCATGTTCCGGGTCGATCTCGCCGGGCAACGCAACGTTCTCGCCCACATCTCCGGCAAGATGAGAAAACATTTTATCCGCATTGTGCCGGGCGACAAAGTAGAGGTCGAATTGTCACCCTACGACCTGACCAAGGCGCGGATTATTTTCCGGGCCAAATAACCCAGTGGCCGAGGGCAACGCCGATCGCGAAAATCGTAAGCGCAAAGCGCCGACCAGTTCCGTATCCCCAGAGAGGAAAAATTCACCGTCAAAGAGACGGAAAACGACCGGCCGGAAATTGGCGGTCCCAACCAAGGAGAAGAATATGGCTGACGAAAATCAAACAGAGGGTGCGGCAATCCCGCCAGAGGCGGAGAACAAAGTGGAGAGCGGAAGCGCGTCTGCGCGCAAGGCAGCGGACGAATTTAAGTCCGCAGCGGGCGCGGTGGCCGACCAGTATCGCGGCCGGGCCGAGGAAGTCTGGAACGATGCGACCGATCGGGTGCGCACCTTTCAGGACGATTCCGAACAGTACGTGCGCGACAACCCAACGAAGGCGGTCTTTACCGCGCTCGGGATCGGCTTTGTGCTCGGCTTGATTTTCCGTCGTTAGGCGCGAGCCAATGGCGGAAGGCTCTATGCCGTTCCGTAATCCCGCCGGACACGGCGGGTTACGGCAAAACCTGAAGTCGCTGATCGCGTCCTTCACGCAGTTCGTTGAGAGCCGGGTCAAACTGGCCGCCAGCGAATCCAAGTCGGCCATTCGTCATTTGGTGACGATGGTGGTTTGTGGGATCGCGGCGCTGATTCTTTCGCTGCTGGGATTCGTTTACCTGATCGTTTTTGCGATCGTCGGGATCGCGCACCTGCTTGCTATTTCCTGGATCTGGGTCGCGCTGGTCGTGGCCCTGATCCATTTCGCGATTGCGCTTTTCTGTCTCATCATCGCGCGGGGCAACTTGAAGCATCCCATGTTCCGCGATACGACGAGCGTTTTGAAAGAGGACACCGAATGGCTGAAAAATCTGGATCAGAAGAAGCGCCCGTAGAATTGCGGCAAAAGATCGCCCGCTCGCGCGAACTGGTCGTGCGCGACATGGACGGGATGCGCTATGAGCTGAATTTTCCGCTCAAATTCCGGAAGGCATTCCAGCGCCACACGGTCTTCTGGGTCGGCGCTGCGCTCGCTGTCGGCCTTGGCCTGGCGCTTTTGCGGGCCCGGACGCAAAAGATTTACGTCGGGAGCGGCGGCAAGAAGGCGGATTCGACGAACAAGACTCTGCTCGGGTCGGGCGCGGTCTTGGGGCTGTTGAAACTCGGGATGACTTTGGTGCAGCCGATGGTGGTGAGTTATTTCGCGAAGCAGGCGGCAAAGCAAGGTGGCAAGGAAGGCGGCAAGCAAGGCAGTAAGGAAGGAACCGTGCAAGGTAAGGCGAGTCGCGGTTGGTAACGGAATTTCCGTTTACGCCCGGGAAGCGGTTGCCTATTCTCTGAGGCCGCTTCCGCATGCTCTCCAAAATTTCCACCGCCTCTTCCACCCCCGCCACGCCGCATGTCGATCAATATCTCGAGATCGCTCAGCAGAGCGGCGCTTCCGATATTCATCTCGGAGTCAACGCCCAGCCGATCTGGCGGCTTTACGGTATCCTCCAGCCGGTCTGGGCCGACGCGCCGAAGTTGACGCCGGAGGACACAGCGGCGCTCGCAGCCGGTTTTCTCAGCGGGGTACAGCGCGAACTGCTCGCCGAACGCGGCGACGTTGATTTCGCCTACGCGACTGAGTTCGGCCGCTTCCGCACCAGCGTCGTTAGGCAACGGCTCGGGATCGACATCGTCTTCCGCATCATCAGCACCAAGGTGCGGACCATGGACGAGCTCGGCCTGCCCGAAAGCCTTAAACTACTGACCCGTTTCCACAACGGGCTCATCCTTGTGACCGGTTCGGTCGGAAGCGGCAAATCGACCACCCTGGCGTCGCTCGTCGAGCAGGTGAACATGGAGCGGAAAGAGCACATCATTACCT
>JALYQE010000085.1 GCA_030855965.1 Verrucomicrobiota bacterium
TTAAGTCTGCTTTATGCCTTGGTCGGGTGGGCGATTGCCGCTTTGGGCGGCATCCATATGTTCGTGACGCTCCAACTCGCATCATCGACTCCGGCTTTTCGCGTCTGGTTCTTTGGGTCCGGCATGGCGTTGACGTTGGTCGGCGCCCTGAATCTTCTTCATCGCACTTACGGTCGCACCGCGCCGGGCCTGAGGGTTGTCTGCTGGATTGCCAATTTCTTTATGACGCTCTTCGCGATCGTGGCCGGCATGTTCACGAACGCGAGTAACGCCGAGCGGGTTGTGATTATCGGCCTGATCGGAGGTGCTTTGATTCTCTCTTTGGTTCGCTCCCCCATTCATCCCGCGACGCCACCTAGCCAATGACGCGCGCCCCAATCCGACCCACGTGAAAGAGCGGGCATTGTGGCGGTGTCGAAAGTGCGGGCGCGAATTCGCGAACCGCAACCAGTCGCACGCCTGTGGCCCACTCGATCTGGAACATCATTTCAATGGCAAGCCGCCGGAGATCAGAACACTCTTCGATGCAGTCGTCGCCATGATTCGGCAGCTTGGACCGGTGCGCATCTTGCCGGAAAAAACGCGGATCGCTTTCCAGGCGGATGTCATTCGCGCAGGTGATACCGAGACGGCATTGGCTCGACGGCCACGTCGAGGGATATGCGGTGGGCGAGCAACGCCACCTGGAAAGCTCAAAGTTCGGCTCACCCGGCCACATGACAAAAATCGAGTCCTAATTTCGTTACTCATCTACGTCTGGCGGGAGGGACGAAAGTGGATCACCAACCTTGAACCAGGAAGCTACATTCCAAGCCGTCCTCGGCGCGGGCTTTCTCACCGTTCTCATTGTCACTCTCTATCATCGGCTCAGGTCCTGGGCCTCCAGGGAAAAGCTGGACCGGCGGCAGGAAGGCATCTTGATCCTGGCGACGTTGCGCCCTGTCGGGCTCATGCTCTGGCTCGGAGTTATCGCTTACGCGGTCGATCCGGGCTGGATGGCCTGGTCGTCGCTGCCTCTCCCGGCCGGGCTGCGGTGGACGGGCGTCGCGCTGTGCGTCCTGGCTGTCGCGCTGCTTACCTGGACGCTGCGCGGCCTTGGGACGAATCTGACTGATACTGTGGTCACGCGGCGAGAGCACACTTTAGTGACCCACGGCCCGTATCGCCGGGTCCGCCACCCGTTCTACGATTCGATGGGGTTGTTCATCCTGGCGGCTTCCCTGATTGCGGCGAACTGGTTTCTGTTGTTGAGCGGCAGCGTGGTTTTCTTTCTGATCGTGGTCCGGACGCGCAGGGAAGAAGAGAATTTGCTGGCCCGGTTTGGCGAGGCCTATCGGGCTTACATGAAGAAAACCGGACGCTTTCTTCCGCGAATTGGAATGAACCGGCATGGCGCGTAAACCGGCCGTCGCGGCGGGTGGCTTAACGCTTGGCGCGATTCGGCGATTGCCTTCCCGGCACCGTGACAGCTAGCCTTGAGGCTTACTCGCCATGAAAGAATCGCCGCACCCAAAAGAATCCGCCTCCGCCAAATCGCCGCGCTTTGTCGATCGCGCCCTGAACACGATCGAGCGCGTCGGGAACAAGCTGCCGGATCCGGCGGCGCTGTTTTTCATCCTGCTCCTGGTCGTCTGGGTGCTCTCGGCGTTGCTTGCCTCGACCCAGTTTGCCGAGATCGACCCGCGCACGAGCCAGCCGATCCAGATCAAGAACCAGCTGGCGGCGCCCTCGATCGCGGCCTTTCTCGCGAACATGGTGACGACGTTCACCAGCTTCCATCCGCTCGGGGTGGTGCTGGTGGCGCTGCTCGGCGTGGGCGTGGCGGAGCACACCGGTTTCATCAATGCCTGTCTCAAGGGCCTGCTCAGCTTCACTTCGCCCAAGCTTTTAACCCCGATGTTGATCTTGGTCGCGATCGTGAGCCATACCGCGGCCGATGCCGGCTACGTCCTGGTGATTCCGCTCGGCGGGGTGATTTTCTATGCGGCGGGGCGACATCCGCTGGCGGGGATCGCGGCTGCCTTTGCCGGCGTCTCCGGCGGTTTCAGCGCGAATTTTATTCCTTCCAGCCTCGATCCTCTGCTCTCCGGGCTCTCCCAGGCCGCGGCCCAGATCATCGATCCGAGCCGGCTGGTCAATCCGCTTTGTAACTGGTTTTTCACCGGCGCCTCGACTCTCGTGATCGTTGGGCTCGGCTGGTTTCTGACCGACCGAGTAATCGAGCCGCGCCTGCAATCGACCACACCGGTCGATGGCGACGAAGCGGAGATGCCGAAAATGGAAAATCTCGGCGCGAAAGAGCGGCGCGGGCTTTACGCCGGGCTGGGCGCGCTCGTGCTCGGGATCGCGATTCTAATTTTCGTCTCGCTCCCGGGCGGCTCGGCCCTGCGAGCGCCGGATGGCTCGCTCACCGCGTCGAGCGCGCCCCTCATGCAATCGATCGTGGCGCTGATCTTCCTCCTCTTTCTGATTCCGGGCATCGTTTACGGCTACGTCGCCGGCACGGTGCAAAGCCATCGCGACATCATCAAGGGAATGAGCAAGACGATGAGCACGATGGGCTATTACATCGTGATGGCGTTTTTCGCCGCGCTCTTCATCGCGGCTTTCGGTCAGTCGAATCTCGGGGCGCTGATCGCGCTGAAAGGGGCCGGCGTGCTCAAGGCGCTCGCGCTCCCCGGCGCGGTCACGATGATCGGGATCATCCTGCTGACGGCGACGGTGAACCTGATGGTCGGCTCCGCTTCCGCGAAATGGGCGCTGCTCGCGCCGATCTTCGTTCCGATGCTGATGGCTCTGGGTTTCTCGCCGGAGCTGACCCAGGCCGCCTACCGCGTGGGGGATTCGACGACGAACATCATCACGCCGCTCATGCCTTATTTCCCGCTCGTGGTCGTGTACTGCCAACGATACGTGCGGCAGACCGGCATCGGCACGCTGGTCTCGATCATGTTGCCGTTTTCGGTCGTCTTCCTTGTGCTCTGGACGGCATTTCTGCTCGTCTATTGGATGCTCGGCATCCCGCTCGGGTTGCAGGCGCCTTACACTTACCCGTAAGCGGCTAAACCCGTGAGCCGCGGCGACGCGGAGTGCCACCGCGCGAGTATTTCACCGGTTTGCGTTTCGGTTCAATCTTCGTTAGGCCGGTGTCGCTTTTTACTTCCATGATCTGGTTGCGCAGATGGACAGCGGGCTCGATTTCAAGGTGCTCGTTGTGCGTTCCACGACTCTCTTGACAAAGCGTACGCGTTCGCGGACGCTTTGAGTATGACCTCGCTTCCCGTAACCCAAGCTCGCTCCAAGCTTTACCAACTACTGGATGAGGCGGCCGACTCCCATGAGCCGATCCAGATTACCGGCAAGCGTTCTAATGCGGTTCTCGTGTCGGAGGAATCCTGGCGTAACATTCAGGAGACGCTTTTTCTTGTCTCGATTCCGGGCATGCGTGAATCCATCCGCAAGGGCCTCGCTGAGCCGCTGAGCAAGGCCGCGAAGAATCCCGGCTGGTGAGTTGGTCGATCGTTTTCACCAAACAAGCCCAAAAGGACGCCCGAAAGATCGCGTCCTCCAACCTAAAGTCGCAGGCGCAACGTCTGCTCGAGATCATCGCGACGGATCCGTTCCAGAACCCGCCACCGTACGAAAAGCTCGTCGGCGATTTAGCGGGAGCGTATTCGCGCCGGATCAACATTCAACACCGCCTGGTGTATCAGATTTATGAGGCCAAACGCACCATTAAGGTCATCCGGATGTGGACTCACTACGAATAAGCCTGAGCTCCGGTTCGGGTCCCAGGCTGGCTTAGACGCGCGAACGGCGGCGGCCGTTGTTGCGCGAGTATTTCACCGGCTTGCGCTTCGGTTCTATCTTCGTTAGGCCGGTGCCGCTCTTTACTTCCATGATCTGGTCGCGGAGCAAGGCGGCGCGCTCGAACTCGAGGTTGGCGGAGGCGGTTTGCATCTCGTCTTCCAGTTCGCGCAGGAGCTCGGTGAGGTTGAAGTCGCCGCCGGCTTCGTTCACGACCGCGGCGGCAATCTCGCGGCCGCGCAGGATGGTGTGCAGGCTTTCCTGGACGGCGCGCCGGACCGTGGTCGGGGTAATGCCGTGTTTTTCGTTGTACTCCATCTGCTTGCTCCGGCGGTAATCGGAAATCGACATCAGGGCCTGCATGCTTTGCGTGACGGTGTCGGCAAAGAGGACGACTTCGCCGTTGATGTGGCGCGCGGCGCGGCCGGCCGTCTGGATGAGCGAGGTCTGGCTGCGGAGGAAGCCTTCCTTGTCAGCGTCGAGGATGCAGACGAGCGACACCTCCGGCAGGTCGAGGCCTTCGCGGAGAAGATTGATGCCGACCAAAATATCGAACTCGGCCGCGCGCAGGCCGCGCAGGATTTCCACCCGCTCGATGGTGTCGATGTCGCTGTGCAGGTAGCGCACTTTTAACCCGACATCGCGCAGATAATCGGAAAGATCTTCGGCGGTGCGCTTGGTGAGGGTGGTGACAAGGACTCGCTCCTGGAGTTCCACCCGCGCCCGGCAAAGCTCGATCGTGTCGTCGATCTGGTTCTTCAATCCCTTGAGCGTGATCCTCGGGTCGAGCAGGCCGGTCGGGCGAATGATTTGCTCGACCACGAGCGGCTTGCCCGGGGAGTGAACGTCGAATTCTGCCACCGGCTGGTCGGTGCGGCTGAGCGCCCTGGGGGCAGTGCCTGGCAGAACGAAGGGCACTTCTTCTTCCACCCCGATGCGGTCGCGCTTGTGCGGGAAGTAACTGGTGTTGCCGACGACGCTGTTCTTGATCTCAAACTCGGCCGGGGTCGCGCTGACGTAGACGAGCTGATTGGCGTTGCCCATGAACTCGGGGAAATTGAGCGGCCGGTTGTCGAGCGCGCTTGGGAGGCGGAAGCCGTATTCGACGAGCACGGTTTTGCGAGATTTGTCGCCCTCGTACATCCCGCCGATCTGCGGGATGGTGGCGTGCGATTCGTCGATCACGAGCAGGAAATCTTTCGGAAAAAAGTCGAGGAGGGTGAACGGCTTCGAACCCGGCGGCCGGCCGGACAAGTGCCGCGAGTAATTCTCGATCCCGTTGCAGAATCCCATCTCCTGCAACATCTCGAGGTCGTACTCCGTCCGCATTTTCAAGCGCTGCGCCTCGAGCAGGCGGCCCTGCGATTCGAGCAAGATGATCCGCTCGTCGAGCTCGGTTCGGATGGAACTGAGCGCGCGGTTCAACTTGTCCGCCGGGGTGACGAATTGCTTGGCCGGGAAAAAAGTCATCACGCCTAACGACTCGTGGGCGTGCCCGGTGAGCGGATCGAAGCGTGTGATCGCGTCCAGTTCGTCGCCGAAAAACTCCAATCGGACGGCTTCCTCATCCGCGGTCGCCGGATAAACCTCAACCACGTCGCCGCGGACGCGGAATTTTCCCCTAACGAAATTCATGTCGTTGCGCTCGTAGAGCATGTCGACCAGCCGGCCGAGCACGGTCTCGCGGGAAACCTGCTGGCCGCGTTTCACCGTCAGCAGCATGCGTAGGTAATCCTCCGGCGACGTCACGCCGTAGATGCAGGAGACGCTCGCGACCACGATCGTATCGCGCCGTGTGAGCAAGGAGCTCGTGGCAGAAAGCCGGAGCCGCTCGATCTCCTCGTTAATCGATGAATCCTTCTCGATGTAGGTGTCGGAGCGCGGGATGTAGGCCTCGGGCTGGTAGTAATCGAAGTAGCTGACGAAATACTCGACCGCGTTGCGCGGGAAGAATTGCTTAAACTCCGAGTAGAGTTGCGCCGCGAGCGTCTTGTTATGCGAAATGATCAGCGCCGGGCGCTCCAGCTCCTTGATCACGTTGGCGATGGTGAAAGTTTTGCCCGAGCCCGTGACGCCGAGCAGCGTCTGGTGCCGGTTGCCAGCCTCGACCGACTTGAGCAGCTTCGCGATTGCCTGCCCCTGGTCGCCGCGCGGGCGGTAGCTGGATTCGAGCTCGTAGGACATTCCGGGCAATATGGGTCGGGCCCGGAGCCGGCACAACGCCCCGGGTGCGCGACCCGCCGTGAAAGTTGCGCTATTCTCGTGGCGCCGACTCAATTTATGAAATTCAAGCTCGCTCTCACCATCGCCGCCGGCCTGTTGTTCTTCGTTTTGCCCGTCCAGGCGGACACCTTTTACGTCGCAAATTTCGGGGTCAATTCGATCACCGAGTACGACGACAACGGCAATGCCTCGCCTTTCACCAGCACCTTCGTCAACGGCCCCAACGGCCTCGCCCTCAACAGCCAGGGCAACCTCTACGTCTCGACCAATAACAACACGATTGAGAAATTTTCACCCAGTGGCGTCGACCTCGGCGTCTTCGCCAGCACCGGCTTGAGCAACACGCAGGGCCTCGCTTTCGACAAAAGCGGCAACCTTTACGCCGCCAATTTCGGCGGCAACACCGTCGAGGTCTTCGCGCCGGACGGCACCGACCTCGGCGTTTTCGCCAATGTCATCCGCCCGACCGGGCTCGCCTTCGACACCGCGGGCCGGCTTTACGTCGCAAATTTCGACAACACGATCGAGCGCTTCGCCGCCGACGGCACCCCGCTCGGCACCTTTGCCGACACTGGCTTGAACAACCCCGCCGGGCTCGCCTTCGACTCGTTAGGCTATCTCTACGCCGCGAACAACGCCGGGAATACGATCGAGGTTTTCGGCCCCGACGGGACCGATTTTGGGTCGGTCGCGGTCAGCGGTATCAACGCGCCGGTTGGTCTTGCGTTCGACAGCGCGGGCAGCCTCTACGTAGTCAACTCCGGCAGCACCATGATCGAGAAGATCACGACCAGCGGGAGCGCGACGATTTTTGCTTTGACCGATTTCAGCCCCTCCTTCCTCGCGATCAAGCGCACCACGACTGCGGGCAACGGCACCTCGAATTTGGTCAACATTTCCACCCGCTTGAACGTGCTGACCGGCGACAACGTGCTCAACGGCGGCTTCATCATCACGGGCGTGGGAAACAAACGCGTCCTCATCCGCGGCCTCGGGCCCTCCCTCGACGGCGCCGGGGTGGATGGCGCCCTGGCCGATCCGCTCATCGCGCTCCACAGCGTCGCGACCGGCGAGATCATCATGAGCAACGACAACTGGAAAAATAATCAGCAGGACGAGATTGCAGCCACCGGCCTCGCGCCGGCGAACGACCTTGAAGCCGCGCTCGTCATCACCCTCGCCCCCGGCGCTTACACCGTGATCGAGCGCGGAAAACTGGACACGACCGGCGTCGGCCTGATCGAGCTCTACGACCTTGGCGCCGGTGTTGGACCGGAGCTGGCCAACATCAGCACCCGCGGTTTCGTCGCGACCGAGAGCAACGTCATGATCGCCGGTTTCATCGTCGCCAACAGCTCCGGCGAGAGCGACCAGGTCATCGTCCGCGGGCTCGGGCCGTCGTTAGGCGCATTTGGCATTACCAATCCGCTCACCGATCCGGTGCTCGAGCTGCGCGACATCAACGGCGCCCTTCTCGCGACCAACGACAATTGGAAAGACACGCAACAGACCGAGATCGAGTCTGTGGGCCTCCCGCCCACGAACGACGCCGAAGCCGCGCTCATCATGACCCTCCCGCCCGGCGCCTACACCGCCATCGAAAGCGGCAAAAGCGGCGGCACCGGCGTCGGCCTGGTCGAAGTTTACAACCTGCATTGAGTCGAGGGCCGGAAAAGTCGGTCGCGCGTCTCTTGTGCGACCGGAGCCGCGGGTTAATTTCCCGAAGATTGAAAAAGAACTCTTCGGCACGACGCGGCGGTCTCCTCCTTCTCTTTGGAATCTTTTTTTGCCTAACGACACAGGCGGCAACCGACTCCGCGCCGCAAATGCCGGCGCCCGATCGCAGCCTCTGGCCGGCCGCGTTGCAGAACGTCCCGCTCGAGCGCCTCTCCTCGGGCGCGCTCAGCCTGCTCGATCGCGGCGGCGATCTCGTTCGGCCGCCGGCCCGCCCTGCCGCCGGCTCCGAAGCCGTGGCGGCCGTCGCGCTCGACCTGCGGGTCGCGCCCAACCTCCGCCTCGGCGACGACCCGGCGCCGCTCCCGGCCAACATGCGCGCGCAGGCCGAGCCCCACATCGTGCGTTCGCCTAACGATCCGGAGTTTCTTGTCGCCACTTTCCAGGAAGGGCGGTTTACCGATGGCGGCGCGGTCGATTGCGGTTACTCGGTCACGCATGACGGCGGCCTCACCTGGACGCGAGAGCTGATTCCCAATCTCACCACCGTCACCGGCGGTCCCTACCCGCGCGCGACCGATCCCGTGGCCGGGATCGATCTGGCCGGCCGGATATTTCTCAACACCGAAGCCGCGACCAACTCGGACTTCAGCGAGGGGATCATCCTGGTCAGCCGCTCGCTCGACGGCGGCGCGACCTTTGGCTCGCCCGTGGTTGTTTTCGAACCGGCCGATCCTAATAATTTTCCGGACAAGCCCTGGATGGCGGTCAACACCTTCGTCGGCACCTCGACTCTCGGCCGTGTCCTGGTCACGTGGACGCTATTTGGCACGACGGCGGCGTCACCGATCCTGCGCTCCTATAGCGACGATCACGGCGTGACTTGGAGCCCGGCCGTGGCGATTCATTCCGCGGCCTTGAGCACGCAAGGCTCACAGCCGGTCTTCCTGCCCGACGGCCGGCTCGCGGTGATTTATTGGAATTTCCAGGGACCCGGTGGCGAGGAGATCGACATGGTCCTGTCCAACGATGGCGGGACCACTTTTGGCGCGCCGACGCTGGTCACGCCGGTCACGCGCTACACCCCGCCCTCGATCCGCACCGGCACCTTTCTGCCCTCCGCCGCGACCGATCGCACGACGGCAAATATCTACGTCGTCTACCAGGGCTTTAGTGCCGCCGCCACGCGGAAAATCCTCTTCACCAAATCGACCGATGCCGGCGCCAACTGGTCGACGCCGATCGGGATCAGCGACAATCCCAACACCGGTGTTTTCAATCCCGCCATCTCCGCTTCGCCCGACGGGCAGACGCTGACCGTCTCGTTCTACGATCAGCGCGACAGCGGCGGGAGCACCGTTCTTTGTAATCTCTATCTCGCGCAGTCCTTCGACGGCGGCGCCACCTGGGGACCGAACCTTCGCCTAACGAGTGAAACGACCGACGCCAGCCTCGCGCCGCTCACCCCCGGCGGTTACATGCTGGGCGATTATCTCGGGATCGCGCCCACGACCGGGCCCGATGTGCCCGCCGTGCCGGTCTGGGTCGATACCCGCACCGGCA
>JALYQE010000087.1 GCA_030855965.1 Verrucomicrobiota bacterium
GATCGATCGTGTGCACAAACCGCACCTGCGGCGGGACAAACTCGTTGTAGCTCAACTGCCGGAGCGGTTCGCGCCGGATGGTGTCGTAGGTGATCCGGCGCGCCGCGCCGGAGAGCACGGTGAGAAAAGCGGAGCGATCGGTGCGCGAGAAATCGAGGCAGCAATCGAACTTCCCTTTCGCGACCGCGAAGAATTGCGGCGCGTCCGAGATGCGACCGCGCGCGACCAGGGTCTGGTCGAGGCCGGGAATGGCGGGCAGGAGTTCGCGCGAGCCGTGCGCGGCCACGAGAGTGACCCTGGCGGCGGGAAATTCTTTTCGCAGGGCGGCGATGGCGGGGACCGTCAGGATGAGGTCGCCAATGCGCTTGAGCTGGATGAGGAGGAGGTTCAACCGGCCCCTAACGAACCATCTGCATGGCTCGCTCGTAAGCGCCGAGCAGCCGAGTGCGAAAATGGTCCCAAGTGAAATTTTCCACCACCCGTTTCCGGGCCGCGAGGCTCATCCGTTCCACGAGTTCCGGGTGATCGTAGAGATGCTGAATCGCCCCCGCCAGCGCATCGATGTCGCCCGGCTCCACGATGATTCCCTCGACCCCGTCCTGCACGACATCGCCCGCTTCCCGGGTCGTGATCTGGGGCAGTCCACAGGCCGCCGCTTCGTAGGTCACCTTGGCGCTGCCTTCGCATTGCGAGGGGAAGACGTGCACCGTCGACTGGCGCAGATATTTTTCCGGCTCGCGCGCGAACCCGACCACCTTCACATCGTCGCCCGCCAGTTTTTCCAGGTAAGGCTTCATCTCGCCGTGGACGGAGCCGACCAGCCAGAGCTCGGCGTTTTTCAGGTTTAATTTCCGCCAAGCCATGAGTAAATGGTGCACGCCCTTGCGCTCGATCAGCGCCCCGGAAAAAACGGCCCGAAAATGGGCCGGGCGCGTCCCGGGAGTAAACCGCTCCACGTCGACCCCGCGCGGAAGATAAAAGAGTTTCTCCTCTGGAAATCCCTGCACCCGGAAGGTCTCGGCGGCCTTTTCCGAAAGGACGAGAATCAGGTCCGCCAAGTCGTATTCCTCCAGGAAACGATCGCGCTGGAGGAGGAGATCCTCTTTCCACCGCTTCGGCCACCGCGGTTGCGGCTCCTCGATCCCGTCGTTTGCCGGGGCGCGCTTGATCTTGCCGCGATCGCGATGCCAGGTCGGGATTTCGACGATCGAGGGAATTCCCCGCTCCTTAGCTTCGCGCAGCGAGAGCAGGCAATCGCCCGACCAGCTGTGAAACATGTCGTAGCGCCCGGTCGCGAGCTGCCGGGCCGCGATCCAATCGAGGTATTTCTTTTTCGCCCCGTAGTAATAAGGGCTCTCGAGCGAGGAAAGGAGCCGCACCGGATGCCAGCGCAGGGAATGAATCTTGAAAGCGGGAATTTCCGTCTGCCGGTTATCGTAGGCGACCGCCTTGCCCAGAAAGCCGCCCCGATGGGAGGCGCGGAGCGTTTCAAACGCGTCCGTATCCAGGCCCGAGCCGCCAATGCGCGCAAAAATCGAGTAGAGAAGCGATTTGGGTAACGTCCCCGGTGCTAGAGTCGTCACGGCTGCGCGCGGTGGGGGATTTAGAGTTTCACCCACCATAGCCTTACCATTATTGTTGGGAATGCGGCCAAGTAAAGGTAGAACTCCTCTGTGTCGCCCGAGATGAGCCGTCCCCGCCTAACGATCGGCCTCGTCCGGCGCGGCCATTCCGACACCGGCGGCGCCGAAGCCTACTTGAAACGTCTCGCCCGGGGCCTGAGCGAGTCGGGTCACACAACCCGCCTCTTTACCGACGCCGCCTGGCCGGCCCGGGAATGGCCCTGGGGACCAATCACCCGCCTGCGGGGCGAGACCGCGCTGCGTTTTGCGGACGAGCTGGAAAAAATCAAGCCGCGGGAGCATTGCGACCTCCTCCTCAGCCTCGAGCGCGTCTGGAGCTGCGATGTGTATCGCGCGGGCGACGGGATTCACCAGGCTTGGCTGGAACGGCGCGACGCCGCTTCCAGCATTTTCCGGCGCTGGCTCCGCAAATTTAACGCCAAGCACCACGACGCACTCAAGCTGGAGCAGGCGCTTTTCCGCGGCGGCGCCCGCCGCGTCATCGCCAACTCCCAGATGGTGAGACGCGAAGCCACCCACTTCTACGGTTATCCCGCGGAGCAGATCGAGGTCGTGCCCAATGGCGTGCCGCTGGCGGATTTTCATCCCGATCCCGAGGCGCGGGAGTTGCGGCGCAAAATTCTGCGGCTGCGCGAAAAGGAGATCGCGGTCCTCTTCGTCGGCTCGGGCTGGGAACGCAAAGGGCTGCGCTTCGCCATCGCCGCGGTCCGTTCGTTAGGGGAAAACTTTCGCCTGCTCGTCGCCGGCCGCGGTCGCGCGCGCAGGGTCGGTGGGCGCTCCGTGCAGCGGCTCGGGGCGGTGCGCGACCTGCCCGCGCTCTACGCCGCGGCCGACATCTTCGTTTTGCCGACGCACTACGACCCTTTTTCCAATGCCTGCCTCGAAGCGCTCGCCGCCGGCCTGCCCGTGATCACGACCCGCAGCAATGGTTTCAGCGAGATCATCGAGCACCGCGTGCACGGTTCCATCATCGACGAGCCTTCAAACACCGCGCAGATCGCCGACGAGTTGCGTTATTGGGCCGATCCCGCGCGCCGGGAAAATTCGCGGGCCACCATTCTGGAACGGGCCGGGCATTTCGACATTTCAGTCAACGTCGAGCGCACGCTCGCCGTCCTGAATCACGTCCCCAGGGCCGAGGCGGTGTCGGGAAAAATGCGGAAGACCTGATCGAGCCGCGCGATTTCGAAAATCGGGCGGACACCTTCCTGCAGGCCGCTGAGGGCGAATTTCCCGCCGTAGCTGCCGACGTTTTGCATCGCTTCGATCAGGACCGCGAGCCCGGAGCTGTCGATGTAGCTGACCTTGGAGAGGTCGACCACCAGTTGCGGCGGTTTTTGCGCGATCAGGCTGGCCAGCGAAGCGCCGATCTGCGGCGAAACGTGCAGGTCGATTTCGCCTTCGAGAGGCAGGATGCTTGATTCAGTGTTGGCCATCGCAGGTGCAAAGCATGTCACTCTTGCGAGTTCCGTCAATTTCCAACTCGCGCAATCACCAACCCAGCTCACGAATGACGGCCTCCACTTCGGAGAAATTATTCACGATCCGATCGGGCGCATGCTCGGCCAGCTGCGCGCGCGTGAAACTCCCGGTGGCCACGGCAATGGTGCGCGCGCCGATCGCTTTACCGCACGCGATATCGTGCGGCGTGTCGCCGATGACGTCGATCTCCGCGGCCGCGAAATCGATCGCGTGCCGCTCCCGCGCCCGCCGTTGCGCGAAGGGCCCGAGCTCGTTGCGATCGTGGTGATCGTCGGCAAAAGCGCCGAACTCAAAAAAATCCCAGAGCCCGTAATACGAGAGCTTGATATTCGCGCCGCGTTCCAGGTTGCCGGTGAGAAGGCCGAGGACATTGTGCCGCCGCTGGCGCAGCCGGAGGAGCAATTCCTGCACTCCTGGAAGGACCCTTCCCTTCCGCTGCGGCAGCTCGTGCACGAGGAATTCGAGATAGAGATCGAGAAAAGCCGAGGTCGCTTCATCCGTCACTGCGATCTTCTGCTTCCGCAAAATCTGGTGCACGATGCCGGTATCGGTCTTGCCCGCGATTTCCACCCCACGCAGATCGTCCGCGATTCCGAATTGCTGCTGCAGGACGTCCTTGAGCGACTGGATCCCGGCGCCGCCGGAATCGATCAGGGTGCCGTCGATGTCGAAAAGGAGAAGCCGTGAATTCAAAATCTTTCGGGTTGCCGGGACGGGCCTTTCAATCTGAAATCTGAAATTTGCAATCGAAAATTCCCTATCGCGGCCGGCTTGCGCCTTCGCCGACCGGCTCTTTGCACGTTGGCCACGCGGTGACTTTTTGGCGGGCGCAGGAACGGTCGCGTGCCCGCAACGGGGAGTTGTTTTTGCGGATTGAAGACCTCGATCGCGACCGGTGCCTGCCGGAGTTTCTCAGCGCGATCGCGGAGGACCTCGGCTGGTTCGGGTTGGAATGGACCGGAGCCCCGGTGTTGCAGAGCGAACGCCGGCCGCTCTATCTCGCCGCCTGGGAAAAATTGCGCGATTGCGGCCTGATTTATCCCTGCACCTGCACCCGGCGCGACGTCCTGAGCGCGGCCGGCGCGCCGCACGTCGAGGATGAGGAACCGATTTATCCCGGCACCTGCCGCTTTGCTGGCCTAACGATCCCGGAAGCGAGAGAACCAGCCGGGGTGAATTGGCGTTTTCGCGTGCCGGCAGGCGAGGCGCTGGAATTTCCCGATCGATCCGCCGGCCCGCAGCGTGCCGTCGCGGGGGTGGAGTTTGGCGATTTCGTGGTCTGGCGGAAAGATGACGTGCCGGCCTACCAGCTCGCGGTCGTGGTCGATGACGCCGCGATGCAGATCACCGAAGCGGTGCGCGG
This sequence comes from Verrucomicrobiota bacterium, assembly GCA_030855965.1. Taxonomy (GTDB): domain Bacteria; phylum Verrucomicrobiota; class Verrucomicrobiia; order Chthoniobacterales; family UBA10450; genus Palsa-1392. The sequence continues at coordinate 4,489 of JALYQE010000087.1, forward strand.
GGCCGACCTTCTGCGCTCCACTTTCCGACAGCTTCTTCTCTATCGCGCGCTCGCTCTCGCGCCGCCGGATTTTTGCCATCTTCCGCTCGTCACCGATTCGTTAGGCCAGCGGCTGGCGAAGCGCGATGACGCCCTCAGTTTGCGCACTCTGCGGGAGCAGGGCGTGACTCCGGAGCAGATTCGCCGGCGTTATTGCGGCGCGTGAATCTGCAGCAAGCCGAGCATGCTCATGAGAAGGGCGAGGATTGCGACCCCCGCCGCCGCCAGAATCGCGGTCGCCATCTGGTCTTTCTCTTTCTGGCGGTTTGGGAAAGGGGAAGCGTTGGCAAAGTCGGCCGGTTTTTCACTCGTCTCGGCCGGCCGCGCTTCGATCTCATCGGCTTCCGGGAGCGGCTGCGCTTCGCCGGTCGCGTCTGATTCAAAACGCGCCTCGACTTTTCCAAAACGAAGCCGGTCGCCCACGCGCAGGAACGCATCGGTCACGGCCTCGCTGTTCACTCGCGTGCCATTGGTCGAGTCGAGATCCTTGAGCTGGTAGCGGCCGTCGATCAGGAACAACTGCGCGTGCCGGCTCGAGACCGACGGGTCATCGATCTGGAGCGTGTTGTCGGGCGCGCGCCCGATCGTGATCCGTTCCTCGGTCAATTCATGCGTCGCCTTGGAGTCTTCCAGGAAAACGGAAAGTTTCGGCATGGCGGGAGCAGTATCAGGTGTTCAAACGGAGAGCAAGGCTCGGGTGGCTCACTTCTTCTTGAAGACCTCGACCGCGTTCCATTCCTCCGTCGGCGGCGCGACCTCGTATTCGAGCACCCGTTCCAGATACATCTTCGCCAGGTGATCGGTCGGGTAGAACTCAAGGAAGCGGGAGAACAATATTTTCGCGTTTTGGAAATCGCGCTGCCGGAATTTCTGGAAACCTTCCTCGTAAGTCTCGAGATGCCGCAGCCGTTCCGGATCGATCTTTTCGCTTCGCTCGCCGATCAGGGTCGAGATCTCGACCGGCGCCGATTTTCCCTTCACCTGCACCCGCGCGACGGAGCGGACGTGGAATTGCTCGCGCACAAACTCCGTCGCGGTCGGCCCGAGAATAATATCGACCGCGTAGGTCCTCGTTAGGCCTTCGAGGCGGGAAGCGAGGTTAACCGCGTCGCCGATCACGGTCGGGTCGGCCTTTTCCTGCGAGCCGATGTTGCCGCCGAGCACGTCGCCCTGGTTGATCCCGATCCCGATCGCGAAGGGCGCGATCCCAGCGGCGTGCCAGCGGTCGTTCAGGATGCGCAGCTCGCGCCGCATCGCGAGGGCCGCGCGGGCCGCCATCCGCGTGTCCTCCGCCGGGCCCTGGCTGCGGACATTTCCCCATACCGCCATGACGGCGTCGCCGATGAATTTGTCCAGCGTGCCGCTGTTTTCGAAAACCGCCGCTGTCATCCGGCTGAGGTATTCGTTGAGTTGTTTCACGAGCGCCTCGGGGTCGGCGTTCTCCGTCAGGCTGGTGAAGCCAACGATGTCGGAAAACAAAACCGTCGCGGGGATACGGACGCCTTTCAGGCTGCTGTAGAACCCGCCGGGATTATCGAGGATTTCCTTGACCAGATTTTTCGAGACGTAGCGTTCGAGCGTGCGCCGGGTGCGCAGCTTTTCGATCCGCTCCATGGCATACTCGTAGCCTAACGAGAAGAGGCCGCTGAGCAGAAAGACCGCCAGCACCGGCACGGTAATGAGGAGCAGCCCCGTCTTGTCGTAGGCGATCCGGGCGGTCGCGAGATAGATTGCGGTCAGCCCGACGAGGAGAAGAAACGCCGTCAGCGGGCGGCGGACAAACCCGATCAACCCCCAGGCGAGCAGGCCGGCCGCGCCGACCAGAAGGAAGTCGATGCGCAGCGGCGTCATTTCTAAAAAGTCGCCCGCCAGCGCCGCCGCCATCGCCTCGAGATGAAGTTTCGGTCCCGGCCGGCCGGGGCCGAGCGGCGTGTCGACGACATCGTGCAGGACCTGGGCGGATGCGCCCACGATCACGATCTTATCCTTGAAAAATGTCCCGTTGCCGTAGTTCGCGCGCCAGAATTTCTCGTCGAACACTTCGTAAAGCGGACGCGCTGGATAAGCGTCGTTCTCGCTGAAGCGGATCAGATGCGCCACGTGATCGCGCGGAACATCCGCGGCCCGCCCTATCTGGGCCAGCCCGCGGGCCACGAGCGAGGAAAAGACTTCCGCGCTTGGGTGGGGCGGCAGCCCGGCCAGTTGCCGGTCGGTCATGGTGTAGGGGATGGCGCGGACCCGCTGGTCGAGCGCGTCCGGGAAAAAATTGACGTAACCGACCCGGGGATCGGCCAGGGCCGGCTGGGGAATGAGGGTGTCGTTAGGCACGACCGCCTGCATCTGGCTGGAGGCGTCGAAATTCGCCGCCAGCACGACCTTGTCGCGGTAACGATCGAGCGCGGCGCGAAAGGCCGGGTCGCCGTCGTTAGGCGGATTGAAGACGAGATCGAAAAGAACCAGCCGCGCGCCGGAGTCGAAGAGCCGGTCGAGGAGGAGGGCCCAAACTTCGCGCGACCAGGGGAAGGAGCGCTCCGTCATGAGCTGGAGCGCGCGGTTGTTGGTTAGCTCTTCCGGCTCAAAAGGCGGCAGCTCGAGCGTGCTCTGGTCGATCCCGAGGAAAACGAAGTCCGGCCGGGTGGGGGTTTTCCGGCCCTGTTTCTGGAGGAAATCCTCGAACCGTTTCTCGCTCGACCAGACCGCGGAAACGAAGGGCAGATCCGGCGCCCAATGCAGCCCCAGCACCAGCGCCGTCCAAAAGAAACAAATCGCGCCCAGGACGAGCAGCCGATGTTTCCCGAAAAGGTGGATCACCCGGCCATTTTAGGGGAACGGCCCGCCGGGGGCCAATCGCATTTTACCGGGCGCTAGCGCGCGTCGACCGCGTAGAGATAAGAATGCGCCTCGAAGGCGCTGGTGTATGGGCCGACCGTTCCGAAATAAAGATTCTCGCCGCTCGAGTCGTATTCCATCAGGTGGCTGAGGTCCCGCAGGCGGGGTTGTCACCTGATTTGGCCAGTTCTCGGCCGGCCGCGATTGCTCGCGTGGCGGCAGCGCAGTTGATTGCGGCGGATCACGAAGAAAGCTTCCGTTCCCGGCCAATTCCAATTTAGTTTGCGCGGGTGCGCGAGGAATTTATTTGCCCGACCTGCCGGCTCCCGCTCGGCCAGGTAAAAATGGCGCACGGCATCTTTTGGGCCTGCCCGGAGTGCGGTGGACGCGCCCTCAGCGTCGAGCTTTTACGCCGCACTTTTACGAACGAATCGATCAACCCGTTCTGGCGGCGCGTGATCGCAGATCCGGCGATCGGCCAGTGCGCCTGTCCCTGCTGCGGGCGGCGGATGCTCGAGGTCGCGCTTGCGGACGGATCCGATTCGCCGCAGATCGATGTCTGCCGGCTTTGTCATTTCGTCTGGTTCGATGCGAATGAAATTGCCGGGTTGCAGCCGTACCCGCTTCCGGATGCGCCAACCCAGCTGCCGGCGGAAGCGCGCGAGGCGCTCGCCATCCTCGAAGTCCAGCGGATGGCAGAGCAGGCTGCGGGGAGCGATCTCGATTCCGCACCGCCGGACGAATGGTGGAAACAACTCGCGGCCTTCTTCGGCGTGCCCGTGGATTCGACGCGCCCGCGCAGGACTCGGCGCCTTGGGTCACGTGGTTTCTCTGCCTAACGATCGTGCTGGTCGGGATCATGACCGCTTCCGACTTGCGGACCTGGGTGTATGAGTACGGCCTCATCCCGGCGCAGGCCGGGCGGGATCATGGGCTCACGTTCGTCACTTCATTTTTTCTCCACGCCGGCTTCATCCACCTCCTCGGTAATCTCTATTTTCTCTTCGTCTTCGGCGATAACGTGGAGAACTTCCTGCGCTGGCCACGCTACCTTCTGCTCATCGTGGTCGCGGCGCTGGCGGGCGATCTCTTGCATATCGCGGCCGCGCCGCGCGCCTCGATCCCGAGCATCGGCGCGAGCGGTGGGATCGCCAGCGTGATTGTTTTCTACGCGCTCCAATTTCCCCGCATCCGGCTCGGCTTTCTCTTCCGCTACTGGTTTTACTTTCGCTGGGTTCGATTGCCGGCCTGGTTTGCGCTTGTCCTCTGGGTCGCTTTTCAATTGATCGCCGCGGTCCAACAGCTCGCCGGGATGTCGTCGGTCTCGTCGCTCGCTCATCTCGGCGGCGCGGCCGTCGGGCTGCTCGCGTGGCTGCTTTGGCGGCGGAAAACCGCCTAACGTTTCTGCAAAATGCAGGTCCGCTGTCCGCAATCGGGCGCGCGCGTTTCGAGAATCTCGAGGTCCAGCTTCTTCGCCCAAGTCACAAAGAAATCTTCCGAGAGAAAAATATCCATCGGCTTCTCCTGCCGCAGCCGGGCCGAGCGGACGTTGGCTTCGAAAATTTCCCAGTGGCTGGGATCCGCGATATCGAGATAGGAGGCGACGATCCGGCCGTCCGGCTGCAGGACCCGGCGCGCTTCCTCGAGGTAAAGAAACGATTCCTCCTCCAGCAAGTGGGTGAAGACGGAAAAGAAGCAAACCATCTGCGCCGTCCCGTCGGCTTCCGGGATTTTTGGCTCGGACACGAGCTCAAAGCGCCACCGCGGTTGCGCGCATTTTTCGGCGGCGAACTCGAGCATCTCCGGCACGATATCGATCCCGAGATAACGGATCGAGTCGCGCCAGGGCGAGCGCGCGAGGGCAAAGGCCACCCGGCCTGAGCCGCAGCCGACATCGATCAGGTAATCGTTAGGCTGAAGGCCAAAGCGCACCAGCCGCTCGCGCAACGCTTCCCCCATGACCTCGTAGTCGCCCCCGACCGCGAGCGACATCGCCGTCGCGGGATCGTTTTTCGCGAGCAGGTTCGTCATGTGGTCGGCATAGGAGAGCCGCGCGTTGGGCCGCACCCGGTTGCGCGCTTCCTTCAACGCCCGGCGCTCTTCCTTGAAAGCCCGCTCATCAGGAATGAGGTGCAGTTTGCGCAGGAGGCTTTTCATTGGTGGTTTGGGCGACCCGGAGAGCCTCGCAGAAAAACGATTTGAGCAACAGTGGTTCAGGTTTACTATTGGCCTCCGCTGCGCTGGTCGTCGCGGAATTCTTTGCCCACCTGGTCCGGGCTCGCAAGAGCTGGCCGAATCAGCGAATGAGGTCGGGCAAGCCTTACACAATAATAAGAACAATTCGCTGAACAGGAGTTCCGCTCCGGCGGGAAACAACAAATGCCAAGAGCCACAAACGCACCCGCCAGCCGGGAGCGCCGCAAACGCGTCCTCGACACCACCAAGGGTTACCGGGGCCGCCGATCGAAACTTTTCCGTTACGCGAAAGACGCGATGATGAAGGCAAAGTATTGGGCCTATCGCGATCGCAAGACCCGCAAGCGCAATTTCCGCATGCTCTGGGTGCAGCGCCTCAACGCCGCTGTCCGCGCGCAGGGTCTTACCTACAGCCGTTTCGCCGAGGGCCTCAAGGCTTCCGGCATCGGGCTCGACCGGAAAATTCTTTCCGATCTCGCCGTCACCGATGAAGCTGCCTTCAAAGGCATCGTCGATCAGGTGAAGAGCGCGCTCGAGAAGAAGCAGAACGAGTCGAAGAGCAAGAAGGCGGCGTAAACTTGTAGCGTGCGCTTTCTCAGCGCACGATCCCGTTGTCCGTCGTGACAGCGGACGCTACAACTATGACGCATCCGCTCGAAGAACTGCGCGACGCGGCCCTCGCCGAGATCGCCGCTGCCCCTAACGAACAGGCGCTGGACGCCGTGCGCGTCCAGTATCTTGGGCGGAGCGGAAGTATTGCGGCCTGGGGCGAGCAGATGAAGTCGCTCGCGAAAGAGGAGCGACCCGTCGTCGGCAAGCTGCTCAACCAGGCGCGCACCGCCGTCACCGCCGCCCTCGAGGAGGCGGGTGAAAAACTCCGCACCGCCCGTGAAGCGGGCGCGCTGGCCGAAGTTGACATCTCGCTCCCCGGCACGCCTAACGACATTGGGGCGATCCATCCGCTGACCCAGATGCTCGACCGCGCGATCGGCATTTTTCACCGGATGGGTTTCGCGCTCGCCGAGGGGCCCGACATCGAGGACGAGTGGCATTGCTTCGACGCGCTCAACACCGCGCCCGATCACCCGGCCCGCAACGAGCAGGACACCTTCTTTTTACCCGACGGCCGGCTCCTGCGCACGCACACCTCCACCGTGCAGATCCGCACCATGGAATCCGCTCCGCCGCCGATCCGGGTGATCGCGCCCGGGGCCGCTTTCCGGCGCGATGAAGTTGATGCAACGCACAGCGCGCAATTTCACCAGATCGAGGGGCTCTACGTCGACGAGCGGGTGAGCGTGGCCGATCTCAAAGGGACGCTCGAATATTTTCTGCGCGAACTTTTCGGGCCCGACACCGCGGTCCGCTTTCGGCCGCATTATTTTCCCTTCACCGAGCCGAGCTTCGAGATCGATGTGAAATCCAAGGCGCTCAAGAGCGGAGAAAAATGGATCGAGGTCTGCGGCTGTGGAATGGTGCACCCGGCCGTTTACGAAGAAGTGAACCGCGCCCGCGGCGACACCGCCTACGATCCGGAAAAATGGACCGGGTTCGCCTTCGGCCTCGGGATGGATCGGCTTGCCATGATCCTGTTCGGGATTCCCGATATCCGGCTTTTTGCGCAGAACGACCTGCGCTTTTTGGAGCAGTTCCGGTCATGAAGTTTTCCCTTGGTTGGCTAAGCGAATTTGTCGAACTCCCTAACGATGTCGCGGAGCTGAGCGACCTCCTCACTCTCGCCGGAGTCGAGATCGAAGGGATCGAGAACCGCGGCGCGAATTTCGATCACGTCGTGGTCGCGCAGATCAACGCTTCCGCTCCGCATCCAAATGCCGACCGCCTCAGCGTCTGCCAGGTCGACGACGGCAGCGGGCAGCCGCGCCAGATCGTTTGCGGGGCGAAAAATTACAAAGTTGGCGACAAGGTGCCGCTGGCGCAGCCGGACGCAGTCTTGCCGGGCGATTTCAAAATCAAGGCAAGCAAACTCCGCGGTGTCGAATCGCAGGGGATGCTCTGCAGCGGGAAAGAACTCGGCCTCGCGGATGACGCCGACGGCCTTCTCATTCTTTCCCCCGGGGCCAGGATCGGCGCGCCGATCAGCGAACTTTTCCCTAACGACACCATTCTCGATGTCGAGATCACGCCGAATCGCGCCGACCTGCTCAGCCACTACGGGCTCGCCCGTGAGATCGCCGCGTTGACGCAAAAACCGCTCCGCCCGCTCGAGATCGTCGAGCCGCCGACCGCCACCGGCGACGCAGTGCAGATCAGCGCGCCGGACGAGTGCCCATTCTATTCCGCGCGCCGGATCTCAAACATCACCGTCGGGCCGAGCCCCGATTGGCTGCGCGCGAAACTCGAAGCGGTCGGGCTGCGCGCGATCAACAACATCGTCGACATCACCAATTTCGTGATGCTGGAAATCGGCCAGCCGCTGCACGCTTTCGATGCCGACAAGCTGGCCGGCGCGATCAACGTCCGACTCGCCCAGCCTAACGAGAAATTCCTGGCCCTCGACGGACGCACCTACAACCTCGACCAGAAAAACATGCTCATCGCCGATGCCGCACGCGGGATCGCGATCGGCGGGGTGATGGGCGGCGAAGATACTGGCGTCACCAGCACGACCCGCAACGTCCTGCTCGAAAGCGCTTATTTCCTACCTTCCAACATCCGCCGCACCGCGCGTAATTTGAATCTCCCGAGCGATGCCAGTTACCGCTTCGAGCGGGGGGTCGATCCCGGGATGGTCTTGCGCGCTTCGGAGCGGGCCGCGCAATTAATTCGCGAAATCGCCCGCGGCGAACCGGCGAACGATACGATCACGGCCGGCACCTTGCCCGCACCGCCGGCCGGGTTCGCCCTGCGTTATGCGCGCTGCACTGAATTGCTCGGAGTCGTGGTCGCGCCCGCGGAAGTGGATCGGATTCTGGAAGGCTTCGGCGTGGACAAACTGGGCGCGACCGAGGAGCAGGCGAGCTGGCGCATTCCGAGTCACCGCTCCGATCTGCGTCGCGAAGTGGACCTGATCGAAGAAGTCGTGCGCGTCTTCGGGATCAACCAGATTCCGGCCGCCGATCGCAGCCGGTTCACTCCCGTTTCGGCGGCCGATCGTCGTTATGATTTTGAAATGAAGCTGCGGCAGCGTCTCGTCGCGCGCGGTTTTTCGGAAGCGCGCACCTCCGCGCTGGTCGGACGTCAGACGTTAGGCACCGGCTTCGCCGAGACCGCGGTCGAGTTGCGCAACCCGTTGAGCGAGGACCACGTCGCGCTCCGGCCGAGTCTGCTTCCCGGCCTGATCGCGGCCTTGGAGCGCAACTTGCGCGCGGGCGCGAAATGCGTGCGGCTCTTCGAGATCGGCCGCGTCTTTCTTCCGCCTGACGGCAGCGAAATCCGGCGGCTCACACTTCTTCTCTGCGGCAGCGCAAGCAGCTCGACGCACTGGCGCGGTGGCGCGACGCGTGCGCTCGATCTTTACGATTTGAAAGGCGCCCTCGCCGCGGCTGGCCTGGGAGAAGTCATGTTCCGTCGTCTTGAGCGCGCCGAGTTCGCGCTCGCGACCGAAGTTTTTTTCGACAATGAAGATCGCGGCCTCGGTGGCCAGCTTGTTTCCGCGCAAAGCAGCGCGAGCGCGCCGGTCTTTGTCGCGGAAGTGGATTTGCCTAACGACTTCGAAGCAACCTCGAGCGCGCGCCAGTTTCGCGAGCTGCAACGCTTCCCCTCGATCAGTCGCGACATTGCGCTGATTGCGCCGGACGCTTTGAGTCACGACGAAATTCTGGCCGCGATCGAACGCGCCAACGAACCGCTCCTCGCCGCGGTCGAACTCTTCGATCTCTTCAGCGGCAAAGGCGCGGAGCACATTGGCGCGGGACGAAAATCGCTGGCGTATTCATTGACATACTCAGACAAAAACCGGACACTGACTTCCGATGAAGTGAGTGCTGCGCACGACCGGATTCGCGAGCGGTTGCGAAACCAATTGAGCGTGGAACTGCGCGAATAGTTCTTTGAAGATTCCGAGAGTTGTTGCTTGAGGGTTGAAGGTTCAAAGACCTTTTCGTGTCTACTTTCAACTCTCTATCAACAACTTTCAGTCCCGAATGTTTTCGGGATAAAAATTTACCCTGCGGTGTTCGAGATTACTGGTGTGAATCCCGGACCGATGTTGTTAGCAAAGGGGGCTAGGTCGTTCGGAGAAGATGGCATGCCTTAATTGGAAGTCAGACGCTCCAGCGGCGGTCACCCGCCCGTTACCAGAAGGGTACGGGAAATCCACCTAAACGGCACTGATGGGGTAATACTTCGAGCGCTCGGATCTGCGATGATCCGGGCGCTTTTTTTGACGGGCGGGCGCTTGCCGTCTACATCGAGACGATGCCGCAGCCCGCTCCGCGTTCGCTTCAGGCGCTTCTCGCGCTCGAAGACGGCCGGCTTTTCCGCGGCGAATCCTTCGGCGCGATAGGCACCTGCGTCGGCGAAATTTGTTTTAACACTTCCATGACCGGCTATCAGGAAGTGCTGACCGATCCTTCCTATCGCGGTCAGATCGTGGCCATGACTTATCCCCTAATCGGCAACTACGGCACGAACGAGGCCGACGCCGAAAGCCGCATGCCGCACGTGCGCGGGTTCGTGATCGAGGAATTGAGCGCGCTGGCGAGCAATTGGCGTTCGGAAAGTTCGCTCGATGATTACCTGCGGAAATGGAACATCCCCGGGGTGCAGGGGATCGACACCCGCGCCCTCACCCGCCACCTCCGCACCCGCGGCGCGATGAAAGCTTGCCTAACGACCGAGGAAATCGCGCCCGAGGAAGCCGTCCGCCGCGCGATCGAGGGGAAAGGCGTGATCGGGATGGATTACGTGCGCGAGGTGACCACATCGACCGCCTACACCTGGGATCCGCAGGATGAAGCGAGCATTGTTTGGACGACGGAGAGCGAAAAGAAGACCGCGCTCCCGCCGATCCGGCATCGGATCGTGGCCTACGATTACGGGATGAAGGAAAACATCCTGCGCCGGCTGCGGCAGAATGGTTTTGGCGTGACGGTTCTGCCTGCGACCGCGACCGCGGAAGAAGCGCTTAGTTACAAGCCGGACGGAGTTTTTCTTTCCAACGGACCGGGCGATCCCTCCGTCCTCGATTATGCACACGAAGCGGTGCGCGACCTGATGGGACGCGTTCCTATTTTCGGGATTTGCCTCGGGCACCAGATGCTCGGTTATGCTTTTGGCGGGCGCACTTTTAAACTAAAGTTCGGTCATCGCGGCGGGAATCAGCCGGTCAAGGACCTGGTCACGGGAAGGGTCGCGATCACCTCGCAGAATCACGGCTTTGCGGTCGACCCGGATTCTTTGCCTAACGACGTCGAAGTAACGCATATCAATTTGAACGACGGCACGGTCGAGGGAATGCGGCAC
>JALYQE010000097.1 GCA_030855965.1 Verrucomicrobiota bacterium
GAGGCGGGCCTCGGTTCGCTCACCGGCGGCGGCGCGGAAATTTTCGATCCCGCGGTGCGCGATGAACTCTGCCGGGGCAAGGAAAACGCCGCGGAGTGGCTCGAAGTGCATCGCATCTGGCACGAGATGGGCGGCCGCAGCACCTGCACCATGCTTTACGGCCACATCGAGACGCTCGAGCAGCGTGTCGATCATCTGCGGCAATTGCGCGAGCTGCAGGACACGACCCACGGCTTCACCGGCTTCATCCCTTTTGCCTTCGAACCGCAGACCACGATTCTCGCCCACATCAAGGCGGCGACCGCTTTTGACCAGCTGCGCAACCTGGCGGTGAGCCGAATCTACCTCGATAACATCGAGCACATCACCGCCTATTGGGTCAGCATGGGCTTGCCTCTCGCTCAGGTGTCGCTGAGCTACGGGGTCGACGATTTGCACGGCACCATCATGGAAGAAAAAATCTTCCACATGGCGGGCGCGAAAACGCCCCAGCAACAAACCGTCGAATCGCTCCGGCACGTCATCCGCGAAGCCGGGCGCGATCCCGTTCAGCGCGACAGCTATTACAATCACCTGACGCCGGCGAAGTCCGCCGCGCGGGCCGGTGCCGCCTCGCAGGCCGCGGGCGAACTCGTCTGCGCCTGAGGTGCAGGCGCCCGCTTCGCTCCGGCTCGGTTGCGTCAAGTATCTCAACGCCCTCCCGCTCATTCACGGCTGGCCGGGAATGGTGCGTTTCGATCACCCGTCGGCGCTCTGCCGGCAGCTGGTGGCGGGTGAACTCGATGTCGCGCTCGTCTCGAGTTTTGAATATCTGCGCCACCCGGTCTACTCGATCGTCGATCAGCTCGCGATCGCGTCCGACGGCCCGGTTTTCAGCGTCATCCTCGCCCATCGCGGGCCGCTCGAGCAGTTGCGCGAAGTGGTGGTCGATCCTGCTTCTGAGACCTCGGTCAATCTCTTGCGCTGTTTGTTAGGCGAACGCGGCCTCATGCCCGAGTTCGTTGCGGAAGGCGCGCTGAGCGAGGAACGCGGCCGGCTCTTGATTGGCGACCAGGCCCTTCGCTTCCGCCAGGAAGAGGAGGCGAGTTGTCGCTTGTTCGACCTCGGTGCGGAGTGGAAGAAGGCGACCGGGTCCCCCTTCGTTTTCGCGCTCTGGATGGTGCGCCCGGATTACGTCGGGAAAGCGGAGGTTGGTGCGGCGTTGCGGTCATTAGGCCAGGACAACCTCGCCCATCTCGACCGCCTCATCGCCACCCAGCCCGAGAACCGGCGCGCGTTTTGCGATTTTTATTTCCGGGAATGCCTTCGCTTTTCGTTCGGCGAGGAAGAGAAAAAAGGTTTCCAACTCTTTGCCGGACAATGCGCGAAGCACCAATTACTCCCGGCCGTTCCGCCCGCCCCCACGCTCGTCTAGCGCGGCGGCCTACTTTCAGCGATGCGCGCGCTGGCCGCTTGTAGGTTACTTTGATCCCGATGGCCAACGGCTCGAGAAACGTTTTGCTGAACGAGGTTGCGAAATGAAACGGGCGCGACGCTGGATTTTGCCCGCGGCGAACGGCGCGGCCGATGCGGTCAGATTTTCCGACGCTGTCTGCGGCCTGCCCTGCATCGCGCGCATGCTGCGACGCAAAGGATTGCTCAATGACGAACAGGCCTCCGATTTTCTGCAGCCGCGCCTGAAACGGCTGAGCGATCCCTTTCTCCTTCCGGACATGCAGGCGGCTGTCGATCGCATCCTGCGGGCCATCACCGACCAGGAGCGGATCGTTCTCTATGGCGACTACGACGTCGACGGCGTTACGTCGCTGGCGCTGCTGAGTGACATGCTCTCGGCCTATGGCGCCGCGCCCGCACTTTTTTTGCCCTCGCGGATGGAGGAAGGCTACGGCCTGAGCGCGGAAGGGATCGAGCGTTGCTGGCAGGCGCATCAGCCGCAACTCCTCATCGCGGTCGACTGCGGGACCGGGTCCTGCGCGGAAATTGCGCAGATTCGCGAGCGCGGGGCGGATGTCATCGTGCTCGATCACCACGAGCCGAAAGGCGCGGTGCCGGATTGCGTGGCGGTGGTCAATCCGAAGGCGGTAGCCGATTGTGCGTTCACTTATCTTTGCAGCGTCGGGATTGTTTTTAAGCTTTGCCACGCCTTGCTCAAGACCCGGCCGCTGGCGGATTTCGACCTGCGCCGGCGCCTCGATCTGGTTGCGCTCGGGACGGTGGCCGACATCGTTCCGCTCGAGGCGGAGAATCGGATCCTGGTCCATCACGGAACGCGCGAGATCGCCCGGCGGCGATTGTTAGGTATGAGCGAACTGATGAAGATCGCGGCCGTCCGCCCGCCGGTCGCGGCGGAGCATATCGGCTTCCGCCTCGGGCCGCGCCTGAACGCGGCCGGTCGCCTAACGACCGCGGAAAAGGCCCTGCGGCTTCTGCTCACGACCGATCCCGGCGAAGCCAGCGCGCTGGCCGGCGAACTGGACGGGCAGAACCGCGACCGGCAGGCCGTCGAACGCGAAATCGTCCAGGCGGTGGAAGCCCGAATCACGCAGGAGAATCTGTCCGAATCCTCCGCCATCGTGCTCGGCGATCGCGCCTGGCATCCGGGCGTGCTCGGGATCGTCGCCTCCCGCATCGCGCGCAGTTACCACCGGCCGACCATCATCGTCGGCTTCGATGAATCGGGAGTCGGCAAAGGCAGCGGCCGCAGCATCCCGGGGCTCTCGCTGGTCGCCGCGCTCGGGCGTTGCGCCGGGCAGCTCGAGAAATTCGGCGGTCACGAGATGGCTGCCGGCCTAACGATTGCGGAAGAGAACTTCCCGGCCTTCCGGGCGGCGTTTCAGGAGGTTTGCCGCGAGATGATTTCGCCCGACCAGCTCGAGCCTTGTCTTCACCTGGATGACGAGCTGACTCTGCGCGAACTGGACTGGGATCTTCTCCGGTGGCACGAACTCCTGCAGCCGTTTGGGCAGAGCAATCCGCAGCCGCTCTTTCTCGTGCGCGGAGTGGAGCTGGCCGCGCCGCCGAAAATCCTGAAGGAAAAGCATCTCGTCCTGCGCCTGCGTCAGAACGGCCGGCAGCAGCGGGCGATCTTCTTCGGCGGCGCGGAGGAACCGTTGCCCGAACCGCCCTGGGATATCGCTTTTCGGATCAGCAGCGATGAATACCTGGGCGAGATTCGCCTGCAGATGCAGGTCGAGGCGCTGCGCGCCTGCCTGCCGGAACAAGCATGAGCCTAACGAGCGCTGATTTGTTAGGCGAGATCGAGTGGATTCCGCGCCCGCGCAGCACCCAGTTGCGCCGGCTCGGATTGGAAACGGTCGGCGATCTGCTGACGCATTATCCCCGGCGTTACGAAGATCGGCGGGAGTTCGCCGGTTTCCCACGCGAGGAATGCGAGCAGCCGGTTTGCCTCTGTGGCGAAGTCGTAAAGACGCGGTCCAACCACTTCGGTCGCGGCAAGAAGATCTTCGAGGCCACCTTGCAGGAGGATGGCGCGCACGCGCTCAGCCAGCCGCTCGTCTTGCGCTGGTTCAATCTCCATTACGTCCAGAAAATGATCCTGACCGGGCAGCGACTGGTCGTTTTCGGCAAGCCGCGCCGGCGCGGGCAGCGGCTGTGCATGGAGCATCCGGAGTTTGAAGTGATTGAAAACGACGAGGAAATTTCGATCCATTTCCGCCGGATCACGCCGATTTATCCTGCGACCGAAGGGTTGTCGCAGCGCGTCTTGCGCGGGCTGATTTATCGCCTGCTTGAGGAATGGGAAGACGACGGTGCGCACACTCTCCTGCCGGCGGGGATCGATGAGCATCTCTCTCCGCGCGCGCTCCAAGAGATCCATTTTCCTTCAGCGGAAGAAAACCGCGCGCAAGCCCGCGAGACGATCGTGCTGGCGGAGTTTTTCGCGATGCAGATGCTGCTCTCCTCGCGCCGGGCGCGCTCGCGGGCGCGCAGCGGCGCGATTCATTGCGGACCGGGCGATTTGCTCGATCGCTTCCTGCGCGCGCTGCCCTTTGACCTAACGAATGCGCAGGCGCGCGTGATCGAGGAATTGCGCGGCGATCTGCAGTCGACCATTCCGATGAACCGCCTCTTGCAGGGCGACGTCGGCTCGGGCAAAACGGTCGTCGCAATTGCCGCCATGCTGCTCGCGGTCGAGGCCGGGTTCCAGGCGGCTTTGATGGCGCCAACCCAGATCCTGGCCGAGCAGCATTACGCCGTCCTGCAGCGCTGGCTGGAGCCGTTAGGCGTGCCCGTTTCCCTGCGGACCGGCGCGCGCAAAGAGGACCCACTCCCGCTCTTCACCGCCGCGGCAAGTCTGAATCCGGGAAGCACGGACTGCCAGCCCGTCGTGCCGGAGAGTCTCTCCGGCACACCTGCGTCGCAAATCCGCTACGGTAAGCGCAACCTGCCGCACTTCGAAAGGCCGTGGGCGAAGTATGCGGTCACGTTCTCAACCCGCCAAAAACGGCCGCTCTCCGAAGCCGCCCGCGACATCGTCCTCGACTCCTTGCTCCACTGGAACGAACGGCGTTACACCCTCTACGCCGCCTGTGTCATGCCAGATCACGTGCACCTCCTTCTCGAACCCGCGGTCAAGGAAAGCAAAGACGAGGAAACCGTTTTCTTTTCGTTAGGGGAGACTTTTCATAGCATCAAGGCGTACACCGCCCAAGCCATCAACAAGAGCGCGGGTACGACCGGGCCGGTCTGGGAAGAAGAGTGGTTCGATCGGCTGATCCGCTCAGAGAGAGATTTGCAGGAGAAGTTCGATTACATCCTGCGTAATCCTTTTGATGCCGGGCTGGAGAACGAAGAGGCTTCGTATCCTTGGCTATGGTTTCCTGGATTGCGCGGGGATCGCACGACGGGCGGGCGGCGCGCAGACTGCACGCCGCGACGGGCTGACAGCCCGTGCTCCCCAGAGGAGAATCCTCCGTTCGGGCAGGTTTTCGTCGGCACGCACGCGCTGCTTTTTGAACCGGAGGGATTGGAAAAGCCCGGCATGGTCGTGATCGATGAACAACACAAGTTTGGCGTCGCGCAGCGCGGGCGCCTAACGGCGGAAGATCCGGCGCCGGATGTGCTGGTGATGACGGCGACGCCGATCCCGCGCACCTTGACGATGAGTCTCTACGGCGATCTCGAAGTCTCGACGATCGATGAGATGCCGGCCGACCGCGGCCGGATCGTGACCGCCGCCCGCGATGAAGAAAAGCTGCCGGACGTGCTGGCTTTTTTGCGCCGCGAACTGGAGGCGGGGCGGCAGGCCTACATTGTTTATCCGCTGATCGATGAAAGTGAAAAGCTGGAGGCAAAAGCGGCGAGCGCGGAGTTTGAGAAATGGTACGAGCGCCTCGCGCCGTTCACCTGCGAGCTGCTGCATGGACGAATCCCGGCACCGGAAAAACAGGCAATCATGGATCGGTTCCGACGCGGCCTAACGACTGTGCTGGTCAGCACCACCGTGATCGAGGTGGGCGTCGATGTAGCGAACGCGACCGTGATGTTGATCGAGAACGCCGAGCGTTTTGGGCTGGCGCAATTGCATCAGTTGCGCGGACGGATCGGCCGTGGCGAACACAAATCGTATTGCATCCTGCTTCGCTCCGACCCGTCGGAGGAGACGGTGGCGAAGCTCGCCGTCCTGGAAAAAACGAGCAACGGCTTCGAGGTGGCGGAGGCCGACTGGGCGTTGCGCGGACCGGGCGACCTGCTCGGGACGGCGCAGAGCGGATTGCCGGAATTGAAGCTGGGAAATCTGCGCCTCGATGCGAATCTGATGCAGCGGGCACGGGCCGCAGCGCGCGCGATCTTCCGGGACGACCCGCTCCTGGCCCGGCCGGAGAATCAACGTTTCCGGCCTTTGGTTGTCGAAGAAGTGGGCAAAACCTTCTCCCACGTCAGCTGATGAAAAATCTATTTAAATTTCTCTTGTTAGTCCTGGTCCTAAGCGCGGGCGTTTCGCTGCTTTACGATTATCAAATGCGGCACGGCCGGCTTAGCCTAACGAAACGTTCGGCTTCGGAAAAATACACCCTGGCGGATAATCCGGCGACGGATCCGAAGGCGGTCGCGAGTCTTGCTTCCCTGAGCAACGAACGACGCAAACTGGTCGCGGGGGTGATTCCTTCCGTGGTGAGCGTGAAGACATCGAAGCGAGTCCAGCGGCCGCAATACGGGCTCGATCCCTTCGATTTTTTCCGGGGCAATTCGCGCCAATTTCGTGGCCCGGCCGAGGAAGCGCTGGTGCAGAACTCGCTTGGCTCGGGCGTGGTCGTGACCAAGGAAGGCCACATCATTACGAACAATCACGTGGTCGATCAGGTGGACGAAATCGAGATCGTCCTAAGCGACGGCCGGACGAAAAAGGCGCGCATGATCGGCGCGGACAAGGAACTCGATCTGGCGGTTTTGAAAGTGGACGAGCCCGGGTTGCACCCGCTCAAGTTGGGCGATTCCGACGCCGTCCAGGCCGGTGATTTTGTGCTCGCGGTCGGCAATCCGTTTGGCTTTGACGAGACGGTGACGGACGGAATTATCAGCTCCAAAGGACGCCCAAACCGGGTCGATGGCTTCGGCGATTATTTGCAGACGGATGCGGCGATCAACCCCGGGAACAGCGGTGGCCCGTTGATCAACCTGAGCGGCGAGATCGTCGGCATCAATACCGCGATCATCTCGCGCAGCGGCGGTTCGCAGGGGATCGGTTTCGCGATTCCCTCGAATACGGTGAAGATGGCGCTGGAGAGTTTGCTGCAGAAAGGGCGGATCATTCGCGGTTATCTCGGGATCGAAACGGCGGCGCCGCCCCCGGGGCAGAGCACCGCGAAGGAAGGCTCCGGCGTGCCGGTCGTCTCCGTCCTGCAGGATTCGCCGGCGGCGGAAGCGAAAATCCAGCAGGGCGACGTCATCCAAAAATTCGACGGCCGCGACGTACGCAACATCGCGGAATTGCGCCGACTCGTTTCGCAGGTGGAATTGGACAAGAAGGTGGAAATCCAGGTCGCGCGCAAGGGAAAGCCGGTCACCCTCGCGGCCACGATCAAGGAGCAGCCGGCCAATTACGGGTTGGCGCGCACCCAGCCGAACGGCCGGGGCCGCCCGGGGCCGCCTAGGCCTAACGATCCCGATGCCGGGCAGCCGAATCCATCGGGCGAGCCGGACCTGGGGCCATCGAGTGGCGATGAGGGCGCGCTCGATTCCATCGAAGTGCGGGAATTAACTCCGCAATTGGCGGAGCGGTTGGGTGTGCCACGCGGGGTGCGCGGAGTCGTGATCTCCCAGGTCGGCACCGAATTGTCGGGCGGACAATTGCGCGCCGGCGATGTGATCGAGGCGATCAACCAGGAGCCGATTAATTCCGTGCAGGATTACGAAGCGGCGATTCAGGGGCTGGATCCGAGCCAGCCCCAGGTGCTTTCGGTTTGCCGGCAACGCAGCCGGTCGTTCGTGGTCGTCCAGCCGCGCTGAGGCCGGCCCCCGGCGCGGCGTGGAAACGCGCACCGCGGCAGCCAGTTTCGAATGAGTGAATAAGCGTTGGGCCCGGCAGGTCCAACTCTGCACATCAACTAAAACACCATGAAACGAATCCTACTTGCACTCACGATGGTCGGTCTTCTGCTCCCCTTCGCGCCCAAGGCGCAGGCAGATACCGAAGTATCGCTCAACTTGTTTTACGATAATCTCTCGCCTCACGGGAGCTGGATCGAGGTGGCCGACTACGGCTACGCCTTCCAACCTTCCGTGGCGGTGAGTAACTCCGATTGGCGACCCTACTCCGATGGATATTGGGCCTACACGGATCTCGGCTGGACATGGGTGTCCTACGAAGATTTCGGCTGGGCGACTTATCACTATGGCCGCTGGGCCAACCTCGACAGCTTCGGCTGGGTCTGGGTGCCGGGCTATGAGTGGGGTCCGGCCTGGGTCTCGTGGCGCACCGGGGGCGACTATGTCGGGTGGGCGCCTTTGCCGCCACAGCGGGGCGAGGTGGTCTATGAAGGCACCGCCATCACCAACCGGGTGGATATCCAATTCGGCATCGGGCCGCTCTATTATAACTTCGTCGACATCCGCTACATCGGCGAGCCGGTGCTGCGGGGCCGCATTCTCCCGGCGACCCGCAACGTCACGATCATTAACAACACCGTGAACGTGACCAACATCACCTACAACAACTCGGTGGTTCACAACTACGGCCCCGATTACAACCGGTTGAATCAATATTCGACCCGCCCGGTGCAGCGCCTGACCATCCAGCGCGAGACCGCCGTCGGAGCCAGCCTCACCCAGGGCCGGAAAGGGAACTTCAATCGCGTGAGCGGGAACCAATTGACCGTTGTCGCGCCGCGAATCCAGAAGTCGCAGGAAAGAGTCGTGCCGAAGCAAGTCAAAACGAAGGTCGAAAACCCGACCGTCGAGACCGGCTGGAAGGGAATCAACAATCGCCAGCAGGTCGAGGCGGAGATGAAGAAAGGCGACCCGAAGAATATCAAGGCGCCCGATTTCCAGCCGCAGAAAGACCGAAAGCGCGAAGCGGTAGCCGGTGCCGACCAAAACCCCGCCGCTCCGCAGCCGGAGACTGCCCCAGCAGGCGCTGGCCAACAGGCGCAGGATTCCCAGCAAGCGCAGCAGCAGCAGCAGCGCGAACAGGCGCAGCAGCAGCGTGAGCAAAACCGCCAGCAGCGCGAGAAATCCCAGCAGGGAGAGGTCGATCAGGCCGGTCAGCAGGCGGAAGCGGAAAAGACTCGCCAGGAAAATCGCAAGAACCGTCGCGGCGAGACCCGTGAAAACGCGGCGCCCGATGCCAGTCAGCCGGAAACCGCTCCTCAGGCGGAGCAGGCTGGACAGAGCGACGCCGAAAAGACGAATCGCCAGCAGCGGGCCGAGGAGCGTCGCGCTCAGCGGGCCGACCAGAGCCGCCAGCAAGAACAGGCGCAACCGAACCGTGAGCCTGGCGCCGACCGCCAGCGCAATACCCCCAAGGCGCAGCAGGCTGACGAAAATCAATCCGCTGCCGATCGCAGCCAGCCGGAAAACAACCGGACTCGGCGTGGACAGCGCTCGGAAGGAGCACAGCCCACTCCCGCAGGCGAAGAAAATGCCCGCACGCGTCCGCAGGCCGATCAACAGCCAAACCGGCCGGAGCGCGCCCCGCGCCAGATGCAGGAAAGGCGTTCACAGCAGGAACAGGCCCGGCCCCAGCAGGAGCAGACTCAACCTCAGCAAGAGCAGGCCCGGCCTCGCCAGCAGCAGCGCCAGGAACGGCAGCAAGGTAGCGGCGAGTCGACCGAAGGTCGCCAGGGCAAAAAGCAGAAGCCCACGGAAGAGCCGACTCCGGAGCCTTAAATCAGTCACTTAAACCTCCACGGCCCCGGGAGAAATCCCGGGGCCGTTTTGTTTTTAGAGCAGCTCGGCGATCTGAACCGCGTTGAGCGCGGCGCCTTTCAGGAGCTGATCGCCCGAGACCCAGAGAGCGAGGCCATTTTCCAGCGCGCAATCGAGGCGCAGCCGGCCGGCCTGGCAATTATCCTTCCCGGCGGCATGGAGCGGCATCGGGTAGCGGTTGGATTGCGGTTCGTCGACCAACTCCAACCCCGGCGCCTTGGCCAGGGCCTCGCGCGCGGCATCGAGCGAGACCGGGCGCGCAAACTCGGCGCTGATCGCGATCGAATGCGCCCGATAAACCGGCACCCGCACACAAGTGACCGAAGCCAGGAAGTCGGGCAGATGCATAATCTTGCGGCCCTCGTTCTGCATTTTCATTTCTTCCTTGGTGTAGCCGTTCTCGAGAAACGAATCGACGTGCGGGAGGACATTGAAGGCGATCGGGTGCGGATAGACTTCCGGCACCGCCTTTTCTCCGCGTGCGCTGGCTTCGACCTGCTGTTTCAGCTCCTCGATCGCGCGCGCGCCGGTGCCCGAGACGGCCTGGTAGCTCGAGGCGAAAATCCGGCGCAGCCCGAAGGCGCGATGCAACGGATAGAGCGCCATCAGCGCCACCGCGGTCGTGCAGTTCGGGTTCGCGATCAGCCCGCGATGGGTCCGGGCATCGTCGGGATTGATCTCGGGAATGACCAGCGGCACCTCCGGGTCCATCCGGAAGGCGGAGGAATTATCGATCACGACCGCGCCCGCCGCCGTCGCGAAGGAGGCAAATTGCTTCGTCGTGCCCGAGCCGGCGCTGAAAAAAGCGAGATCGATCCCGCCAAAGGAATCTTCCCCGAGCGCCTCGACCGCATATTCGCGTCCGCGGAATTCCAATTTGCGCCCGGCCGAGCGCGGCGAAGCCAGGAGCCGCAAATCCGCCAGCGGAAATTCCCGCCGCTCCATCACGCGGAGCAATTCGATTCCCACCGCGCCAGTCGCGCCGACGATCGCAACGTGATATTTTTTCGGCATCGCCAGCGCAGTCTATCGTCCGAACTTACAGATGCAAATATCCGAACCGATCCTCCGAATCTCCGTTCCTGAGCAACGTCTCGACCTCATCTCCGGGGAGGAAATCCTCGCCAGCTATCCCGTTTCCACCTCGCGTTTTGGGCTTGGCTCGGAGGAGGGGAGCATGAAAACGCCGCTCGGGAAATTCAAGATCGGCGAGAAAATCGGCGGCGATTTTCCTGCCGGCACGATTTTTCGCAACCGCCAGCCGCTCGCGCCGGAAGAGATCGTCCTGCCGAGCGACGACCTCATCGTTTCCCGCATCCTCTGGCTCGACGGTCTCGAGGAGCAAAACGCCAACACCCGGGACCGCTTCATCTACATCCACGGCACCAACCACGAGGAGGAGATTGGCCAGCCCGCCAGCCACGGGTGTATCCGGATGAAAAATGACGACTTGATCGCGCTTTTCGACCAGGTGCCGCTGGGGGCCGAAGTCGTAATTGCGGCTTAACGAAAAAACCCCGAGAAAATCGTTGCGCGCACTGTGTTCTCCGCCTAAACAGTCGGCAGCAACCTGCTAAGGAAGGAGGCGAGTTTATAGTGAAATTAGTCAAAATGATCATGATCGTGGCCGTTGCGGCCGGCGTGTTGAGTCTGGGTGCTTGCGCGCAGAAAAAGGAGATGGCGACCCAATCGACGGCCACCACCGGATACTCCAAGTAGTCTCGCACCGGCGGTTCGCCTCCGTCCGGACAACTTTAACCCAGAAGGCCAGGCCGTTTACGCGGCCTGGCCTTTTTCGCTTGGGTGTCACTGCGTCTCACCTCGCGAGTGGAATTCCCGGGCGTTCTCCGTAGTATTCGGTCGATGTTGCAGCTTAGTGGCCGTCCCTTATCGCTCGCGGAAATCGCGCGGGTCGCTTCCAATCACGAAAAGGTAGAAATCGCGGCCGCAGCGAAGAGCGCCATCCACGCCTCCCGCAAAGTCGTCGAGGAAATCGTCGCCCGGGGCGATGTCATCTACGGCGTCAGCACCGGTTTCGGCAAACTGGCCGACGTCCAGATCCCCTCCGATCAACTGGAGCAGCTTCAGGTCAATCTCGTCCGGAGCCATTGCTGTGGCATCGGCCGCCCATTGGCGGAACCGGAAGTGCGCGCCATGATGCTCCTCCGCGCCAATGTCCTCACCCTCGGCTTCAGCGGGATTCGGCTCGAGGTCATTCGCCTCCTCGTCGCGATGTTGAACAAAAACGTCTGCCCGGTCATTCCCGAGAAGGGCTCGGTCGGCGCGAGCGGCGATCTCGCGCCCCTGGCGCATCTCGCCCTCTCGCTCCTCGGGGAAGGGGAGGCCTTCTACGAGGGCGAGCGGATGCTAAGTGCCGAGGCTCTCAAAAAAGCCGGCCTCCAGCCGATCGATCTGCAAGCCAAGGAAGGCCTCGCCTTGCTCAACGGCACCCAGGCCATGCACGCCGTCGGCGGCCTCGCTCTTTTCCGGGCAAAACGTCTCGCCCGGGTCGCGGATATCGCCGGCGCCATGACCCTCGAGGCGTTGAAAGGGACGCCGGTGGCGTTCGACGAGCGGATCCACAATGCCCGGCCGCACCCTGGCCAGCAGGCGGTCGCGAAACATCTCCTCGCGCTTTTGCAGGACAGCGAAATCCGCGAGTCCCACGCCTACGCCGATCCCCGCGTCCAGGACGCCTACAGCCTGCGCTGCATGCCGCAGGTGCACGGCGCGGTCCGCGGCGCGCTCGCTCATTGCGAGGAGGTGCTTGGGATCGAGTCGGGCTCGGCCACGGATAACCCGCTCGTCTTTACCGATAACGGCGACGTTCTCTCCGGCGGCAACTTCCACGGCGCGCCGCTCGCTTTGGCCCTCGATTACGCGGCCATCGCGACGACGGATTTAATGAGCATCAGTGAACGGCGGATCGATCGCCTAACGAACCCGGACCTGAGCGAGGGGCTGCCCGCTTTCCTCGCGCAACATCCCGGGATGCAATCGGGTTTCATGATCGCGCACGTCGCCGCCGTCGCGCTCCTGAACGAAGCCAAGGTCCTCGCTCATCCCGCGAGCGTCGACAACCTCCCCACCTCGGCCGGAAAAGAAGATCACGTCTCGATGGGAATGACCGGCGCGCTGAAGCTGCGCACGATCGTGGAGAACGCGGAGAACGTTCTCGCGATCGAGCTTTTTGCCGCGGCGGAGGGTTTGGAATTCCGGCGGCCGCTCAAAGCCGGGGCCGGGGTCGAGCGTGCTTTCGCCACCCTGCGGGCACTCGTTCCGCGCCTGGAAGAGGACCGTGTCCTCGCGGGCGACATCGAATGTATCGCCGCCGCGATCCGTCAGGGGAAATTCGACAGCGCAGAGGAAAATTTATGAAGAGAACGATTCGCGCCCCGCGCGGGAAGGAACTCAGCTGCAAAGGCTGGCAGCAGGAAGCCGCGCTCCGGATGTTGATGAACAATCTCGATCCCGAAGTCGCGGAGGACCCGGACAGGTTGATCGTCTACGGCGGTACCGGCCGGGCCGCGCGGAGCTGGGAAGCGTTCGACGCGATCGTGCAAGCGCTGCGCGATCTGGAGAATGATGAGACGCTCCTCGTGCAATCGGGCAAGCCGGTCGGCGTCTTCCGCACGCACGACGAAGCGCCGCGGGTTCTGATCGCGAACTCCAATCTCGTCGGCCAATGGTCGAATTATCCGGAGTTTAACCGGCTCGAAAAACTTGGCCTAACGATGTACGGGCAGATGACCGCCGGCTCGTGGATCTACATCGCCAGCCAAGGGATCGTCCAGGGAACGTTCGAAACTTTTGCCGCCGCCGGGGAACGCCATTTTGGCGGTTCGCTCGAGGGGAAGCTGCTCGTGACCGGCGGACTCGGCGGGATGGGCGGCGCACAGCCGCTCGCGG
>JALYQE010000134.1 GCA_030855965.1 Verrucomicrobiota bacterium
GATCCAGAAGTCGAGCAAGGTGAGGTTGCGCAGGACGCCGTAGAAAAGCTCGAGCGCAAAAGCGCGATCGGCCGAACTGAGCGAGCTGCCGGCAAAGATTTCGCCAACAATCCGATCGGCAAACTCCGTGCCGCGCCGCCAGCGAGCGAGCGCGTCGAGGGCGAGCGAGCGACTGGATGTCATACGGTAGCGTGCGCTACCTCCTCGTTAGGCGGGCTTGCTTTGGGGCCGGCCGATCGAGGTGTAATCGAAGCCGAGTTTCCGCATCGTTTCCGGGTTGTAAAGATTTCGCCCGTCGAAGACGAGCGGGGTGTGCATCTTCTCCCGCACCGTGGCCAGGTCGACGTCGGCAAACTCCGACCATTCCGTCGCGATGATGAGCGCTTCCACGCCCTCGACTGCTTCCAGGGCGGTGTTGGCGAAATGCGCGCCCGCGATCGCTTTCACCTCGCGCGCTTTTTCCATTCCCTTGGGGTCGTAGACCGTGACCTGCGCGCCTTCGCGCAGCATTTCGGCTACGAGCCCGATCGCGACCGAGGAACGGATGTCGTCGGTGTCGGGCTTGAAGGTCAGGCCCCAGACTGCGATTTTCTTGTCCCGCAAAACCCAGAGCGCGCTCCGGACCGTTTTGAGGAAGCGATCCTTTTGCGAGGCGTTGATCCGCTGCACTTCCTTCAGGAGATTGAAGGGCACCCCGAGCTGCTCGCTGATGGTGATGAAGGCGGAGATATCCTTCGGAAAACAGGAGCCGCCGTAGCCGATCCCGGCGTTGAGGAAGTTTCTCCCAATCCGGCGATCCATCCCGATGCCATCGGCCACTTTCTCCACGTCCGCGCCGCTCGCTTCGCAGATGGCGGAGACGGCGTTGATGTAGGAAATCTTGAGCGCGAGAAAAGAATTCGCCGCGTGCTTGATCAGCTCCGCACTGTTGATGTCGGTGACGAGGATCGGCGCCATGAACGGCTCGTAAACTTTCTTCATCAGGTCGACCGCGCGTTCGCTCGAGGCGCCGATCACGATCCGGTCGGGCTTCATCAGGTCGGCCACGGCGCAGCCTTCGCGGAGAAACTCCGGATTGCTCACGACATCGAACTCGGCCCCGTGTTTGTTGTAGCGCTTGATCGATTCCGCGACTTTCTCCCCCGTCTTCACCGGCACGGTGCTCTTGTCCACGATGACCCGGTAATCGGTCAGGACGCCTGCGATCTCGCGCGCCACCTTTTCGATAAAGCTGAGGTCGACGCTGCCGTCGGCATCTTGCGGCGTGGGCACGGCGATGAAGACGACCTGCGCGTTATCGACCCCTTCCTTGATGCTGTCGGTGAAGCGGAGTCGCTGCGCGGAAACGTTGCGGTGCACGATTTCTTCCAGGCCGGGCTCGTAGATCGGCACCTTGCCCTGGCGGAGGGATTCGACTTTGCGCGGGTCGTTATCGACGCAGACCACGTTGTGACCGACGTCGGCGAAACAGGCGCCGGTCACCAAACCAACATAACCGGAACCGATGATTGAGAGATCCATGGAAAATTTGTGATTGCTGATTTGCTGATTGCGGATTTTGGCGGCGCAGTGCGCCCGCTGATTTCGATCAGAAACCGGCAATCAACAATCAGAAATTATTACTCCGTCTGGTTGGTCCCGGCCGGGTCGAAGTTGAGGTCGAGTCCAAATTTCGGGAAAGCCTTGAGGGTAAAGGTGAGGAGGACACCGTATTCCTTGACCCCGCCGTTGTTGCGGATGATCGCGCCTAACGACCCGACCCAGCTCGTCAGGTCGCGGTAAATCGAGTAGCGCTGCTGCTCGACGATGTTGGTGTTGGCTTCGTATTGCTCGAGGAAACCGACGCCCCAGTTGTCGTTGATCCGGTAGTAGCCGCCGATGGTAAAGAGGCTGCTGTCGGCGAAGAAGGGATTCCCGTTCAGGAAACGGTGGCCGAGGGTGAGCTGGGTGTTGGCCGTGGGCTTGAAGTTGACGCTGGTGTTGATCTCCTTGAAGCCGTCGTCAAAGAGCGGGAGCTGCGACTGGATTACGAGTGAGGCCCACGGCACCGGAGTGAAGGAGAGCTTGTTGAAGACGTTGGAGTACTGCGTCTGGTCAAACGGATTGTCGAAATTCACGTCGACGAAAGTTTCCAGCTCGAGCCAGCTCACGGTCAGGTCGTCGCGCCGGGTCTGGAGGCGGTTGCGCACCCCGACGCGCGCGACCGACCATTTATCGATCGCGTCGATCGAGGTGTATTGCGGGAAATCGATCGGGTTGAGCTTGGTCGAGGGCTGGATGCGGTCGAACTGGAGGATGGTCGCCGGGTCAACGTTAGGCGAAGAGACCCAGGAGAAGTTCACGAACGGCTGCACGATGTGACGCAGCCCGTCGAGCCCGAGCATGCGCGTCTGCACCTCATCCCATACCCGTGAGACCTTGAACGAGCTTTCGACTCCGGCGTTGAAAATCGAACGCCAGGCCGAGCCCTGGTCGATGCTCGGCACTCCCTGCACCGGATTGGGCAGGGGAAACCTGGGATCGAACTCATTCGGCGGGAGGAAACCGGCGAAAAGACTCGGGTCGAGCGTCCGCGTCTGGCTGTAGTAGGTCTCGCGGAATCCGACCCGCGGCACGACCGAGAGAAAGCCAAAGTAGGTGTTCGGGTAGATCAGTTGATGGAAGGAATCGATCCGGAAGGCGTCGTAATCCTGGAAGATCGAGTTGGCCGGGAAATTCCGGCGCAGCTCGCCCACCGTGGTCTCGCCTTCATAGAAGATCGGGCCGCCGAAAAGCCCGTGCCGCTTGATGTCGAGCGCGACCTGCGGCAGGCGCTCGGT
The DNA here is from genome assembly GCA_030855965.1 of Verrucomicrobiota bacterium. Lineage (GTDB taxonomy): Bacteria > Verrucomicrobiota > Verrucomicrobiia > Chthoniobacterales > UBA10450 > Palsa-1392. The sequence goes on from JALYQE010000134.1 coordinate 2,820, forward strand.
CGTTTCAAAAAAGGTGTTGAGCGCGAAACGGCCGTAGGCGGTGAGGGTGTACCACGGACTAGTTTTGGTTAGCGCGACGACGTTATCCGGCTGCGGATTAATCCGGAACTCGGTCGGGAAAAAGTCCTGCAGGAGAAAGGCGTCGCTCAGCTTCGTGACGTCGACCGTCGCCTCCAGACCCTCCATCAAGTGGGTGCGATTCTGGAGGGAGAGCCGGAACCGGCTCGTCGGGGTGCCCTGGCGCGGGAGCGAGGTGCGGTTCAGGTCGGGATTTTGATCCTGCAAATAATAAGAGCTGAACTGCGCGAAGCTCTTGTCGTCCTTCCCGTAGCGAATCTCGGAGTCGAATCCCAGCGCCACGCCGCGCCGGCTTCGGTAATCGAGCTTCACCGTGCTCGTGATTTTTTCCCCGATCGGGAAAGTGATCTGCCCGAGGAGCGACGGCCCCCAGGAGCTGAGGTAGGCCGGCGCGATCGAATAGCTGAAGGTGCGGTCGAGCGATTGGTAGAGATACGGCCACCAGAAGACCGGCACCTGGCCGATGTAGAACGTCACGTTTTTGAAAATGACGCGGTCGTTCTGGTAGATCCGCACGCTCTGCGCTTTGAGATGGAAGTCCGGATTTTCGGAATCATCCGTCGTGAAACTGCCGTTTTGGACCTTGTATTCCTCGTCGGAAGCGCTCGTCACCGTCCGGCCCGAAAGGAGATAGGGATAAGTGCCGGAGCGCATTTCCTGGGCGTCGATCGCCTTGGTGTCGACGTTGTAGGTCGCCTGTTCGCCCATATAGAAGGAAGTGCCGCGATAAATCCGCACGTGACCGCGCAGGAACATCGTGCGTCTGGCCTCGTCGTACTGGGCGAAGTCGGAATAAATATCGGTATCGCCGAAATGAATCGCGACGTTGTCGCGCGCGGTAGCGAGACCGTTTTCGTAGGTCGTCTGGCCTGTGGAATTGATCTCGATCGGGAGCGAGCCGGGCCCTTCCAAATCCTGGGCTGCGGCGCGACCAGCGACGAGCAGGAAAAGAAGCAGTAGAACCGGCTTACGCATCGCGGCGCCGAAGGTAATGGCGCAGGGAGGCGCTTGCAAAGTGAAAAGGGCGACTGGCCGGCCGGCGATGTTGCCGCGCCGGGTTCCGGGGAGCACGGGCTGCCAGCCCGTTGGCGAAGGCAGTCTGCCTTCGCGAACTTCTCTGGCGAAATCACCCGGCTCCCGGGTTCCGCCTTCTCGTTAGCTTTCCACTAAACCGGGGGCCGAGTTCTGGCCTGGTAAGAAACAGTTGATCAAGCGCAGCGCGCGGGTTGCAGTGGACGTTGCATGTCCGTGCGGCAGCCAAGTCCCAAGCATCAATGGTGGTGGCTCACCCGGTTTGGTGAGGCGCCCCGTTCGTTAGCATGGATCCGGGCTTCCTTGGGTTCTGCCATTGGTGAGACCGCGCCGGAGGATTCACTCCTCCGGCGCGGCCATCCCGCTTAGAAGATTCCACTTTCTTCCACCCAGCCTGGGCCGGCGCGGGCATGCTTTTTTAACAACCAACTGAAAGGAAGATTGCACATCATGCCTGCTCAAAAGCAACCCAAAAAGCCCTCCGGCAAGACCACTAAACCCTCCGGTTTGCGCCGGCTCAACTCCAACACCGCCGGCATCGACATCGGCGCCACCATGCACTACGTCGCCGTGCCACCCGAGCGCGCGGAGACTCCCGTGCGCTGCTTCGGCACCCACACCGCCGCACTCCACGCCATCGTCGCCTGGCTCCAGGAATGCCGTGTGACCTCGGTCGCGATGGAGAGCACCGGCTCCTACTGGATCGCCCTCTACCAGGTGCTGGAACGCGCCGGCTTTACCGTCCTGCTCTGTAACGCCCGCCACGTCAAAAACCTCCCGGGCCGCAAGACCGATGTGGCCGACTCGCAATGGCTCCAGGAACTTCACTCCTATGGCCTCCTCAGCGGCTCCTTCCGTCCCGCCGATCAAGTCTGTGTCCTGCGCGCCTATCTGCGCCACCGCGATAATCTCACCCGCGCCTCGGGCGCCCACATCCAGCACCTCCAAAAAGCTCTGACCGAGATGAACCTCAAACTCCATCACGTTTTGAGCGACATCACCGGCCTCTCGGGGATGGCCATCCTGCGCGCGATCGTCGCGGGCGAACGCGACCCACACCGGCTCGCCGCCCTCCGCCACGAGCGGGTAAAAAAAAGCGCAGCGGAGATCGTCCAGGCGCTCGAAGGCGAATACCGCGACGAACATCTCTTTACCCTCCGCCAGGCCCTCGAACTGTATGACTTCTACCTCGCCCGCATCGCCGAATGCGATCAGGCCATCGATCAAACCCTCCGCAGTTGGGACAAAAAACTCGACCCGAGCACCGCCCCGCTCCCCGGCCACGCCAAACGCAAGACCGCCTTTGCCCAAGGTCAGTATGAACTGCGCACCCAGCTCTACGCCCTCACCGGAGTCGATCTGACCGCCCTCCCCGGCATGGAAGTCTTGAGTGTGCAGGCCCTTTTAAGCGAGACTGGCACCGACATGACGCGCTGGAAAAGCGAGAAACACTTTTGCAGCTGGCTGCGGCTCTGCCCCGACAACCAGATCACTGGCGGCAAACGTGCCCGCAGTAAACCCCATCGCGGCCACAACCGCGCCGCCCAAATCCTGCGCCTCTGCGCCCAGTCTGCCCTCAAGAGCAAGACCGCCCTGGGTGCCTTCGGTCGCCGGCTCCGCGCCCGCATGGACGCCCCGCGCGCCCTCAAAGCTCTCGCCCATAAACTGGCCCGCCTGATCTACCGCATGCTCAGTGCCGGCGTCGCCTACAAGGATATCGGCGAGCACTACTACGAGGAACGCTATCGCACTCACCTCATCGCTCGCCTCCATAAACAAGCCGCCCATTTTGGCTTCCAACTCGCTCCAAAACCCTCTACAGAGGCTTCTGTTTCTTAGAAGACGTAACGATCTATTTTCACTCCTCACTGTAAGCAACATGAGAATCTTAATATGACACCACTGCAGCGTTCCGTTGGCGATCTGGTCGCGAAGCATCGTGTGGCCGGTTTTTGGCTGATGTTTTGCGTCGTCTTCACCGGCATGACGCTTTTGCAAGAGGCACTCTATCTCTGCGGCGTATTTCCACGTAGTGTCGGTCCTACGACCCTAGTCCGTATCGGCCTTGCCGGTTTCTGCGCATTGATCGGCCAGCTTGGTTCCCGCAGATCATGATTCAAGACGTCGTGGCAAGCCTCGGCGAGCGTCTAACCAAGCGCTGGAGCCGACCGCGAGCCGCCGTACTATCCAGCTTTCCATGAGTTCAACCCGTTCATCCGCAGCCACACGCGTTCCCGCTCGCGACAGCTCATCTTTTTCTCGTTAGACCGTGAGCGCGTCGCCCATTAAGCAAGCTCTCTGGAAAGCATTGGGCAGCTTCGTCGCAACCAGTGTTGGCTGGAGCAGTGGCCTACTAGTCATAGCCGCGTTTGCGAGTGCCGCGGCGCTGCGAGGCGACCTTCCCTGGAGGGAAGTGCCAGTCGGCGTGGTCGGTTACTGCTTCCTCATTGGCCTATTCGTCGTTCCCATTTGGCTGTTCATCTTGCTTCCGCTTTACGTTTTGCTTCCCAGCACATCGCACCTGTGGCGAACTCCTATTTGTACTGCTTTGGGGCTCGCAGTTGGAATAGGTATTATGTTCGCGTACCTTTCCATGGGAGGCATTGAGGTTCCGATGGCGCTGTGGCAGATCACAGTTACAGGTTCGATTGTCGGAGGCGTGACTTGCTTTTTCGGCGCTCGCACGGCTACTTACTTTCGTGGCACACCAACGGTCTAACCATCCTATGGAGCCGACCGCGAGCCGCCGTACTATCCAGCTTTCCATGAGTTCAATCCGCCAATCCTCCGCCACGGGCGCTCTCGCTCGCGGCGGCTCATCTTGTTCTCGTTAGACCTCATGCTTCGTGCCTGTATCCTCGTAGCGTTTCTTGCGATCTGCGGTTTTGCGTCGGCCGAGGGCGATGTGGGTCCGCCTCGCGAGATCCATTGGCCATGGGAGAGCCGCTATCATGCGCTGTCGATGTCTCCACCGGTTTATCCATACGCAGCACGAAAGCAGCATCTCACCGTCACCGGTGTCGTCGCCGTGGACGTCGACACGACGACCGGGCTGGTCTCTGCCGCGTCAATGAAGAAGAGCACTGGCTCAACAATCCTCGATGAGGCGTCGCTTGGGGCGACGAAGACGTGGCGTTTTCGCCCCGGAGGCGCTTCACATTTCGAGGTTCCGGGGTCAGTGTGAGCGGGGTCGGTCTGTGCGGATTGCCATTGCTGGGAGCCGTCGGGTCATTCCGAATCTAAGCGATTTTCCAACCCGCTGCGTCTCGATTTCTTTTCGGCTCCGAATGGCTTGCCGCGTCAGTTGCCGAGCTTGTCCGTCTGATCCGCTTTGCTCCCGCAGCGAACGACCATAAAGAGGCCGAGCGAGGAGCAAAAGGCAGCGCGTCTCGCGTGTCCGCCATTCGGACGGACTCGTCCTGTGGCGAGCTGGCGGAGGCGTCCCGCCTTCGCGAACTTTCCTGGAAGACGCCGCATCCTCCAGACCGGTCCTGCCTAACCAGTCTTCTCTTTTCGGGTCTGCCGCTCGATCCAGTCGCCCACGATCTGGAGGACTTCGGGACTCATCGTTTCCTCGATCTGGCCATATTCCGAGATC
>JALYQE010000161.1 GCA_030855965.1 Verrucomicrobiota bacterium
TTCTACGGAAAACTCTGCGGTTTGCGCGGGAAAAAGCTGGCCGCGCGGACGAACGAACTGCTCGAACTCGTTAGTCTACAGGATGCGCGCGACCGGCGACTCGGCGGCTACTCCAAGGGCATGCTGCAGCGTATCGGCCTCGCCCAGGCGCTCATCCAAGAGCCGAAACTGGTCGTGCTCGACGAACCGACCGCCGGCGTCGATCCCGCCGGGTCGCGCGAGATTCGCGATTTGATTCTCGACCTGAAAAAGCGCGGCATCACCGTCCTGCTCTCCTCTCATCTCCTCGCGCAGGTACAGGAGATTTGCGACCGGGTCGGGATCCTGGCCAACGGCGTCCTCGTCAGGGAAGGCCGGGTCGAGGATCTGCTCGCGATCGAAAACCAGACCGAGCTCATCCTGGAAAACGCCACTCCCGAGGTGCTCGCGCAAATTTCCGCGCTCCTCGATAAATCGGACACCCGCCTAGTCAAACAGCGCCAGCCACAGACCACGCTCGAGGGCTTGTTCCTCGATGCGACCAAATCGCCGCCCGCTACGCAGGGATCCTAAAGCGATGCCGGAAATCAAACACCGTTCTTTTTCGCTTTCCCGGGTCGCCGCCATCACCGGCATCACCTTCACCGAGCTCGTTAGGCTGAAAGTCTTTTATTTCCTCCTCATTTTCGCCCTGCTCCTGATCGGCAACTCCATCTTCATGGCCCGGCTCAGTTTCCAGCAGGAATTCCAGGTCCTGAAAGATGTCTCGTTAGGCGCGATGAGCATCTTCACTTCTCTCCTCGCGATCGTGGCCACGGCCCAGCTCCTCCCGCGCGACCTCGAGGATCGCACCATCTACACCATCCTGGCCAAGCCCGTTCCGCGTTACGAATATCTCATCGGCAAACTGGCCGGCGTGCTTCTGCTCCTCGGGCTCAGCATCCTCGCGATGAGCGCGCTTTTTCTCGCGCTTCTTTTTCTCCGGGAACAGATGTTGATCCACGAAACGCTGCGCGAGACGGCCGCTCTCCGCCCCGAGCAGGTGCAGGAAGCGCTCCGCAGCCTGAAAGAATCGGCCTTCAATACCAACCTCCTCCCGGGGATCGCGGTCATCTATCTCAAGGCCGCCCTCCTCGCCGCGCTCACCCTCTTCATTTCCACTTTCGCCACCTCCAACATCTTCACCATCGTAGTTATGGTTTTCATTTACTTCATCGGCCACCTCCAAGCCACGGCGCGCGAATACTGGCTCCAGGAACACGGCGGCGGCTGGCTGGCGAAAACCTTTCTCGCCCTCGTCGCTCTCGCCTTTCCCGATCTCCAGCTCTTTAATTTGGTCGACGATATTGTCGCCGACACTGCCATCCCGGCGGCGGTCTTTGCCCAGACCGCGGTTCTCGGCTGCGTTTACACCTCGATCTACCTTTTCTTCGCCTGGGTCTCCTTTCACGGGAAAGAACTATGATCCGCGCGGCGGTCATTGCTGCGCTGCTCCTCCTCTTCGGCGCGCTCCGCCTGCCGATCGAGGGCACTCTCACCGAGCAGCATCGCGGCGCTTATTTTCACCAGGCCCGGCTCGGGCTCGACCTGCGCGAACAGGTCGGCCAACTCGGTTTTCTGGCCGCGCTGAGCGGGTTTCGCTCCCTCGTCGCCGACGTAGTTTTTATCCAGGCTCACGTCGCCTGGGAACGGACGGAATGGGGCCGTGTCCTTCTCCTCTTCCGGGAAGCGACCACGCTCCAGCCGCGCTCGGTCCTCTTCTGGGACATGGCGGCGTGGCACATGGCCTGGAATGCGAGCGTCGCCGCGCTCCAGGACAGGTCCCTGCCTAACGACGTTATGCGTCGCAAGGCGCAGCGCGAATACATTGACCTCGGGAAAGATTTCCTCGAGCGCGGGATCAAGAACAACCCGGATCGCCCGCAGCTCTACGAATCGCTCGCCCGCCTCTACAAAGAAAAGCTCCAAAACCACGCCGCCGCCGCCACCTATTACGCGCGCGCCGCCGCCCTCCCGGGCGGGGCGAAATACAACAGACGTTTCGCCGCTTATGAACTCTCCTTCGCTCCGGGCCACGAGCGCGAAGCCTACGCCGCGCTGCGCCGTCTTTACGACCTCGGGGAGCACGAGCGCCTGCCCACCCTCCTCACCCGGCTGAAATTTCTCGAAGAAAAGCTCGGAATTCCGTTGTATGAGCGCATCCCCGAGAAAGAAAAGTAACTTTTCCTCCAATGCGTTTTGCCATTCTCAGCGACATTCATTCCAACCTCGAGGCGCTCGAGGCCGTTCTCGCTGATGCCAAAACCCAGGGCTGCACCCACTTCGTCTGCCTCGGCGACGTCGTCGGCTACAACGCCAATCCCAAGGAGTGCCTGAAAATTATCCAGGATCTGGGGTGCCCGGTGGTGAAAGGGAACCACGACGAGCAGGTCTCGATCGTCAGCTCTACCGAGGGCTTCAATGAACTGGCCGAGGAAGCGATCGACTGGACCCGGGCCCAGCTTTCGACCGACGACAAAGCCTGGCTGGCCGATCTGCGCCTGACAAGGCAGGTGCGCGATTTCACCATCGTCCACGCCACCCTCGATACCCCGGGGCAGTGGGGCTACGTCTTCAACGATCTCGACGCCATCGCCAGCTTCACCTATCAGCACACTTCGCTCTGCTTTTTCGGACACACCCATTGGCCGACCGCTTTCGTGCGTGAAGACAACGTCCGCCGCATCACCGTCGGGCAGATCGTTCTTTCCGCCGGGAAAAGATATTTTATCAATCCCGGCAGCATCGGCCAACCGCGGGACCGCGATTGGCGCGCGGCCTATTGCATTCTGCATACCGATCGCCAGGTGGTCGAGGAACGCCGGGTGAAATACGACCTCGAAACCGCGCAGCGCAAAATCCGGGCGGCCGGTCTGCCCGACCGCCTGGCCGACCGTCTCGCGGTCGGTCGTTAGG
>JALYQE010000171.1 GCA_030855965.1 Verrucomicrobiota bacterium
CCGCTTTCAAAATCACCGTCCTGCGCACCCCGGAGAACCAGGGTTACGGCGGCAACCAGAAGCTCGGATACCGCTACGCGATCGATCACGGCTTCGACATCGTCGCGCTCGTCCATGGCGACGGGCAATACGCGCCGGAAAAACTTCCCGCCCTCCTCGGGCCGCTCATCAGTCGCGAAGCCGAGGCCGTCTTTGGCTCGCGCATGATCGATAAACGAGCCGCGCGCGCCGGCGGCATGCCGCTCTACAAATGGCTGGGCAACCAGGTCCTGACCAATTTCCAAAACTGGATGCTCGGCACCGGCCTCTCCGAGTTTCATTCCGGCTACCGGCTCTACTCGACCCGCGCCCTTGCCCAGATCCCGTTCGAAAGGAACACGCAGGATTTTCATTTTGACACCGAGATCATTATCCAGTTCGTCTTGAAAAAACTCCGCATCGCTGAGCTGCCGATCCCGACCTACTACGGCGACGAGATCTGCCACGTCAACGGGATGCGTTATGCCTGGGATGTCTTCAAGGCCACGACTAAGGCGCGTCTGTGCGAGATCAATCTTTTCTACGACCCGAAGTTTGACGTCGACCCGCCGGAGTTGAACTACGATCTCAAGCTCGGTTTTCAGTCCTCGCACACGATGGCGATCGACGCCGCGAAGCCGGAAGGCCGAATTCTCGATGTCGGTTGCGGCCAGGGTTATCTCGCGAGCGAGCTAGTGCGCAAAGGGTGTCGCGTGACCGGAATGGATCGCCTAATCCCGGACAAATCGACCGCGGAAGATCAGCTCGAGTTCATACGCTGGGATCTCGATAGCAGCGAATTCCCGGTCAATGTGTCGGCTTACGATCAGATTTTCCTGCTCGATATCATCGAGCATTTGAAACAGCCGGCCGAGTTCATGGATTCTTTGCGCTCGGCGGCCGCCTGTAAGCGGCCGGAGATTGTTCTCACGACCGCGAACGTCGGCTTTCTCGTCACGCGGCTTATGCTGCTCTTCGGGCATTTCAACTACGGCAAGAAGGGCATTCTCGACGCCACACACACGCGCCTCTTTACCTTTCGTTCGTTAAGGGAATTGCTCGCTCAATCGGGCTACAAGATTCTCGAACTGCGCGGGGTGCCCGCGCCTTTCCCGAAAGCGATTGGCCAAAACTTCCTCTCGCGTCTCTTCGTTAGGCTGAATGCGCTCCTGATTACTCTGAGCCGCGGCCTTTTCTCCTACCAGATTTACGTCCGCGCCCAGGCCATGCCGACGGTCGACAACCTGCTCGTCGAAACCATTTCCGGCAGCGCGGAGTTGAGCGCCGAGATGCTGCGCCGCGCGGCTTAAGTCCGCGACTACGGTCCCGGCGCGAGCGGAGACTTCAGAACCTTCAACGCCCGGAGCAATCCTTCGGTGACCAATTCGTAGAGCGGGTATTGCACCGCGAGCGTCACATACTGGCGCAACTCAAAAGCGCAGATCAAGACCACGGCGGTCGCCACCAGAGCCGTTTGATATCTCCTGACGAGACTCCCCAAGTTTACAAGCTGACTGAAGGCGAGGAAACGCAGCGGCATGTCCCACATATTGGCATAACGAAGATTCATCCCGTACTTGACGTTGCACATGATGGCGTAGCTGGCAGCGATGAAGACAGCCAGGTAGAGCTCGGCGGTCTTGGTTCGGTTTAGGCGGAAAGCCGAGCCGATCGCGAGCAGGAGTACGACCGGACTAACGAGTAATAGATCAACCAGATAACGGTGCCACGGACCGTCACCGGTCATGATCGCGTAGTTGAGCGAATAATTCTTTCCGACAGAAAGTTTGTAGACCGTGAGAAGGGTCTCGAATCCACCGGCCAGAAAAACAAGGACAACACCGCCGAAAAGCGGACCCGCGAAAGTGCAGACAAGGAGCTCTTTCGTGACTGACCCGAAGCGGAACCATCGATTGGTCACGATCAAGGCCATGAGTGCGACGAAGACAAAGAAGGAGTTCTCCTTCGTCAGGACCAGAAGCGAGAGCGAGATGGTATAAAGGATGAGCAACCAGGGCTTGCCCGGCGCGCGCAGGTTTTCCCAGAGCAGCCAGACGACAAGGAGCGCCCAGAAGGAGAAGAAACCGTCGACCAGGGCGTGCTGCGACATGTGAATCTGGGTCGGCGCGCAGCTCATCAAGGCCGCCACAGTCAGAGCCCAGAGCGGACCTTTCAGACGCCAGGCCAGGGTCGTCGCGAGCAGCAAGGTCAGGATGGAAAAAAACGACGCGACATTGTGGAGGGCCGTGAGTGCTTCCGTGCCGAAAAGGCAGTGCCAGAGATAGGCCGCAAAAATAAAGAGAAACCGCATCGGCGGAAGGATCGATCCGGTCAGGGTTTTTTGAACTTCGATGTAGTTATCGACGATCGAGGGATAATTCCCAAGTCCTACCTTGATGACGCCGTTGACATATTTGCGATAGAGTCCTTCGTCGAAACCAATCCCCTTGAACGCGGCTTCCGGATGAACCGCCTCGACCGCGTGCAACGGCGCCGACGGCCCAAACACATGCGCCGGCAGCCGGAGAAAGGTGCCGAAAAGAAGAACGAGACAAAGAGCGACAAGGACCAGCCTGTCGGCAAGGGTTCGCGGTACGGGCATCACAGAGATTGACTGAGAGAGCGCAAACTGCAAAGTCGCAACCCCGGATCGGCGTGCTGGGCGCGTTTCCAGAGCAGAACTGCGCCGATGATCAATGCCGCCCACGGCCAGACCGTCCACGGCACCCATTCCACTGTCACGTTCCCATCCGAGATCCCGAGATACCAGGGCAGGCCGCGGCTGATACTATTGTAGAAGAAGAAGAGAAAGAGCGAGCTGGTCGCCGTGACCCAGGCGAAATAGCGCGGCGAGAGCACGAGCACAAACGGCATCAGCCAGACCAGGTATTGCGCGCAGACCCCGGGGGAAATGATGAAGAAGACCACCCAGGCCCAGGCGAGTGAGACAAACAATCCCCGCGCATCCAGTTTGCGCCGACGCCACGCCAACAGCAGCACCGCGGCGATGATCGCCAGCTTGAGCGCAGTCACGACAAGCTGCTGATAGGGAAGAAAGTCATGATAAGTCACCGGCCCAAAATCGCGGATTCCAGTGAGTTTCAGCCAATAAGTGACGCCCCAGATTCCCCAAAAACTGCCATAGAACAAAACCCGGTGCATGAAGATGCCCGGGAAATGGAGAAGCGGCTCAATCCACAGAAAGATCGAGGCCGCCGCCAGCGGCAGGGTAAAGCTCAGGACTTTGCGATGATCCAGCCAGTAGAAAAAGAAAATCGGAATCAGCAGCAGCGGGATGATCTTGATCTGGCAGCTCAAGGCCAGAAAAAGCGCACACCAGACCGGACGTTCGCGCAGGCACATGTAAGCAGCCAGGCCAAGGAACAGAACCATGATAGAATCGGTGTTGCCGTGGAAACCCGAAACCATGACCGAGACCGGACTTAGGGCGAAAAGAAGCAGCGCCCATGTCGGCAGCCGCAGGCTCCTCGCCGCCGCCAGCAGCAATAGGACGACGACAAAGTCGGCAATGATTCCAGGCAAGCGGAGGAGAAATGGAAACGCGATGCCATTGGCGTGAACCCATGGCGCGTGGTCCAGCTGGTAGATCCCGCGGAGAAACCCCGCCACGATCGGAGGATGGTTAAAGGAGACCTGGCTCACATACGTCGCCTCCAGGCCCGACTCGGTGAGCGATTTGCCGAAATGGTAAAAGGCAATCACGTCGTTCGTGCCGATCGTGTTCCAGGCCATCACAAGCTTCACAATGAGCGCGACACCCGCGGCGATCAGCACCGCCTGGCGGCCGAATGCATCGCGGTCGCGGGTCGCGGTGGGCGCAACGACGGCCGCTACTTCTGGAATGGAAAGTGTCGTGGCCATGGATTACGCCCGTGGAAAAAAGCCGCGGAGAGTCATCGCCCCTGCCTTAGCAGATTTAGTACCGATCGGGCCCTGCTCTCGGCTAAGGCAAAGCCCGGGTCAACTCCGCCCGCAGCGCCTGGAATTCCGGGCGATCCGGTTCCAGCGCGAGCGCCCGGGTGATCGCAGCCTCCGCTTCCGCGCGACGGCCGGCCTTCATCTCCGCCTGCGCGAGGAGGAAATAAACCTTGGCGTTGTCTGGCGCCACCTCCAGTGCATGGCGAAAAAAACGGCCCGCCAGTTCCCAGCGGCTTTCGCGCAGCGCGAGCACGCCGAGATTGTTGTAGGCGCCGGAATGCGTCGGGTCGAGACGCAGGGCGGCAAAGTAGAAGCCTTTGGCGGCGTTCGTCTCGCCCAGGGCGAGGTGGAGATTGCCCTGCGCGAAATTGATCTCCGCATTATCGGGCGAGTAGGCGTAGGCGAGATCGAGCTTTTTCTTCGCCACCGGCAGCTGCCCGGCGTCGAGCGCCTGGAGTCCGGAGTTAAAGGTGTCGAGCGCCCAGAGGGTCGGATCCTTCTGCGGCATGGAAACAAACGCGGTGGTCCCAAAGAGCGTGGCCAGGAAAAGAGCCGCCATCCCGTAGCGCGCACGCGCCAGGCTCTGCCACAACTCCCAGACTCCAAAGGAAGCAAAGAGCAAAAGACCCGGCACCGCCGCCAACCGGTAGCGTTCCGTCACAAAAACGGTCATGAGCGAAGCCATGTGCAGAAAGACCGCGGCCGCGATCCAGCGCGCACTGGGAAAACGCCGCCAGGCAAAGAGCAAACCCGGCAGAGCCAGGGCCGCGACCAGGCCGAAACCGATCCCCGGAAGGATAATCCCCTGCTCGCGCAAAGAAGTGATCACGCTGATGTCATCATAACGGAATGCGCTCCAGAAATTCGCGAGCTTTTCCCCTAACAAACTCATCGCCTCCGCCGGATGACCGCGAATCCAGTCGCTCGCCTTTTGCGACCAAAAGGCGGAAACCTCCGAGCGCTTGAGACTGTGACCAGCCGCCGTTTCGGCGGAGGTGATCGAATCCTTCAGCATCGCCTCCTGCCCGGCGCGCAAGCCGGGCGGGAATTTCGGGTAGCCGGTTGCGACCGGGTTGTTGCCGATCCAAAAATTCACCCCGCTGTGCGCGGAAAGGAAAACCGGATCGCGCGCCACAAAATAGTTATGCAGCGAGGCCGGCGATGCGCCGAGCACCACCCCGGCCAGGATCAGGGCGGCACCGACGGCGCGCTGCGAAAGACTGGCTCTCCAGCGAAAAAAAAGCGCCGCCAGCACCAGCGGGACAAGGAAGAGGATCGTCGCAATCCCCATCGCGGTGAAGCCGATCAGTGTTCCCAACGCGAGCAACGCCCAACGACCCGGCGCTTCCGACCGATGCACGATCTGCCAGACAACGAACCAGAAAATAAAAACGAGCCACGCCGTCGGCATGAGGATGATGGAGTAACCCTGCGCGGGGACGAAGAATGCCCAGCCCATCGCAGCCAGCGTACCGATGACTTTTTCCCTCCACCGGGCGAGACCGCTCTCCCCTGTTCCGGCGAAACTAAAGCTACCCAGCTTATAAAGCAGAACCGCGGTTCCCCCCTCGCACGCCGCCTGCAACAGACCGGGAACAAATGGGCTGTAGCCACAAACCTTATAAATGGCCGCGAGCAGATAGGCATAGAGCGGCAGCCCGTAGAAAGCCGTCTGCTCCGTCCACTCGCCCCGCAGGATGCGCAGGGCCCACTCATTATAGAAATGCATGTCGCCCCCGCTCGGGAGCAGGAATTGGCTCTCGGTCAGGCGCGCCAGAGCGAGCAGCCGAAAAAGGAAAACGCCCAGGAAGAGATACACCCCGGGTGAGCGCGTCCAGGCCCTCCAGCCGGGCGAGATCACCGGCGCTGAGGTCCCCATCCCGGTATGTTTTTCGGCTTCCAATTCAGCAATCACTCGCCGGCAGACGAAGAAACTTCCGCGCCAACTCCCTCATTATTAACGCGCGCTGGAAGATCGGCCCCGAGAGGCAGCCCCCGTTCGGACATAAACCAACAAATTCAAACGGGTTGGCATCGAGGCTGCTCTATAAAACCCAATCCGCGATGAAACGGCGGACGCAATCAAAACAAACAAACGCAATAGAAAGCAATAGCATGTTAAGAAAACTCAACAAAAATCGCGGGGGCTTCACCCTCGTGGAAATCATGATCGTAGTTGCGATCATCGCCTTGCTGGCCGCCATCGCAGTTCCGGGATTTCTCCGGGCTCGCAAACGCTCGCAAGCTAGCCGTGTCGTTAACGACCTTCGTTTGATCGACTCCGCAATCGACCAATACGCGATCGAAAACAACAAAACCACGGGAACCGTGGTCGGGACCAACGACTGGGTCGTTTACATGAAGAAAGGTTCGTCCATCTACAACACCGGCGCCGACCTTTATGGAAACGGCTACGGCCCGCAGACGGTCGACGAACTGCCGAAAGTTCCGGCGACCACCTGGAATACTCTGTCGGACGTTGCCGGCACCGAATTCTTCTCGCCCTACGGTCACTACTAGGAGCTGATTCATACATCTGCCATCCTCGGAGAAATCCGAGGGTGGCAGGTAATGAGCTAGCGACCTCCGCCTTCCGCCTCTGTTAGGTCTCCATGACTGAAAACCCTCACGGCCACCAGTCACCTAATTCACCACCAGCCCCAACCTTTATCCAGCGTCTCGGATTTTTTGCGGCGAAGGACTGGCTGCGCGCAGGCTTCCTGGCCCTGCTCGCGACCGCCATTCACGCCCCCGCTCTTTCCGGGGAACTCATCTGGGATGACTTTTACCTCGCGCACGACAACCCCTTCATCAAAAGCCCGCTCCTCATCCTCGAGGCCTTCCGGCACTATCTCTTTCTCGATTCCTACTCCGCGCACTATCGCCCGGTCCAAAATCTTTCGTTCATCCTGGATTACTTCTTTTGGAATGATAACACCTTCGGGTTTCATCTCACCAATGTCCTGCTGCACGCGGCCGGTGCCATCCTGCTCTACTTTCTTCTCCGCCGGCTCCTCGCTTCTCTCTTCAGCGGCAAGCTGACTCCTTCGAGCCTGTCGCTTGCGGCCTTTCTCGCCGCCCTCCTTTGGACGGTCCACCCCGTTCATAGCGCCGCTGTCGATTACATCTCCGGCCGGGCCGACAGCCTGGCGTTTGTCTTTGCCAGTAGCGCATGGCTCCTGTTCCTGCGCGCGACGGAGAAGCAGCCTCGGGGAACGCGCGTTCTGTTCTATTCTCTGGCCGCGGCCTCCGCGCTCCTTGCCCTCTGCTCGCGCGAGACGGCCTGCATCTGGCTCGTCATTTTCCTCCTCCATTCGCTCTTTTTCGCAAAGCAATGGCCGATCCGCGGAAAAGTCGCTCTCCTCTGCGCCTGTCTCGCACTGCTCGCGATCTATGGCGGACTGCGGCAGCTGCCCGAGCGCCGGCCCGGCTCCGGTCCGCAACCGGGCTGGAGTCCCTCCGTGCGCACCGTGCTCATGATGCGCGCATTGGGAGACTACGGCCGGCTCCTTATCTTCCCCGCGAATCTGCACATGGAGCGAACCGTCTTTAACCCCGAGCTCTACAAAACCAACGCAACCTGGCAAAAATCAGTCGCCACGGAGTATCTTTCGATCTTCGGCTTGGCCTTTGCCGCTCTCCTCGGGCTCGGCTGCTCCTGGTCCGGTCCCGGACGGCGCGTGCGGATTTTTGGCGCCTGCTGGTTTCTGGTCGGATTCCTGCCGGTTTCCAATCTCTTCGATCTCAATGCCACGGTCGCCGAACATTGGCTCTACCTGCCCAGCGTCGGCGTTTTGCTTTTTGCGGTCGGGGTCGTCCTCGACCTGCCAAAACGCAGCCGACCCATCCTGGCCGGCTGCGCTGGCCTCGCGGTCGTCGCTCTCAGCCTTCGCGCCGCTGAGCGCAGCCGCGATTGGACGACCGCCGAACACTTCTATGAGCGCACCAACGCCGCGGGCGGGACAAGCGTCCGCGTCAGCGTCAATCTCGGCCAGCTCTACGCGCACCGCGGCGATTACGTCCGGGCCGAAAAGACCTTTCGCGGGATTTTGGCCGCGGTACCGAATTTCGCCATCGCCCAGAGCAACCTCGCCAATGTGCTCTACCAGCAGGGGCGAAAAGAAGAAGCGGAAGCTCTTTTTGCCGCCGCCACCGCTGCCGCGCCTAACGATCGCAAGGAATATCCCCGCACCTGGCTCGCCGCGGTCAACCTCGCCGGCATCCAGCGGCAAAAAAACGACTTCCCGGCCGCCCTGAGAACTCTCGCCCAGGCTCGCGCGGATTATCCCGGGATCTGGGAAATCACCAGCCTGGAATCCGAATTTATGCGCGAGAACAAAAGCCCGGGCGAAGCGCTCGACCTGGTCTCGGGTTTTGCGCGCAGGCATTGGTGGCACTACGGCGCCTCGCTCGCCGTCGGCCGGCTTTACGCGGAAATGGGCGATCCGGAGCGCGCCGTGAACGCCCTCCAGCATGCCAGCCGACTCGACATTCACGAGGTCGACGCTCTTAACCTGATCGCCCACATGCGGCTGCGTCAAAATCGCCTGGCCGACGCCTGCCAGGCGCAAAAGCGCGCCGTGGCGCGGCAACCGGACGCGCCGCGTCAGTATCTCCTGCTCTCCGACATTCTGGCCAGAATGGGCCAGACCGCGGAGGCCAAGGTCGCGATTGAAAATGTCGCCCGCCTCAAGGCCATCGGGCACAGCGCCCGGGTGCTTCCAAACTAGACTCCGCCGGCGTCCGCAGAATTGACAGGCCATTTCACGCCGTTACCATCGGCGCGCCTCCGCGGCCTATGCCTGCGAAAATTTTTACCGATAAAGACGTCGACCTGGGACCGCTGCTCGATAAAACCTGCGCCGTTCTCGGCTACGGCGCACAGGGCCGGGCCCATGCCCTCAACTTGCGCGACAGCGGCATCCCGGTCGTCGTCGGTCTGCTTCCGAAAAGCCGGTCGCGCGTCCGGGCGCGGCGGGACGGCCTTTGCCTAACGAACACCCCCGCCGCCGTCCGGAAGGCCGATGTCATTTTCTTCGCTCTCCCCGATACCGGGATGGCCGAAATATACCGCGACCAGATCGCGCCCCACCTGCGCGCCGGGCAGACGCTCCTTTTTGCCCACGGCTTTGCCATTCACTACCGCACGATCGTTCCGCCTAACGACGTCGACGTCGTCATGGTCGCGCCCAAGGGCCTCGGCCCGATGGTCCGCACGCAGTTCGAGGCCGGCCAGGGCGTGCCTTGTGTCATCGCCATCCAGCAGGACGCCAGCGGCCGCGCCCGGCAGGTTGCACTCGCCTACGCCAAGGCCATCGGCGGGACGCGGGCCGGCGTGATCGAGACCACCTTCCGGGAAGAGACAGAGGCGGATTTATTCGCGGAGCAGGCGGTGCTGTGCGGCGGGATGACTGCGCTGGTGCAGGCCGGGTTTGAGATTCTGGTCAAGGCCGGCTACCAGCCGGAGATGGCTTACTTCGAATGCCTGCACGAGTTGAAATTCATCGTCGATCTCATGCACGAAGAGGGTATCCGCGGGATGCGCGCCCGCATTTCGGAGACGGCGAAGTGGGGCGACATCTCGGCCGGTCCGAAAATCGTTGACGATCACGTCAAAGAGCGGATGAAGGCGGTCCTGGGCGAAATTCAGAACGGAAAATTTGCCCGGGGCTGGCTCCGGGAAACCGCCACCGGAAAGAAGCGATATCAGCGCTTGCTCAAGGAAGCCGCCCGGCACCCGATCGACGAAGTGGGCGAGCGCCTGCGCGCCCGGATGCCCTGGCTGGATAAAAAAGCCTAGCCGTTCCGAAGACCGTCAAGCGGTCTCCGGCGGCAGACCAAACAAACTTTTTTCGGGCCCGGCCTAACGATTGATGCTATTTCCGCGGCCGATAATCTGCACCGGCGTGGCGGTGGTGACGACACCGCCGATCACATAGTTGATTGGCTTCGGGATCGCCGAGGCTGAGGTCAGGATGTAAACCTTGACCGTTTTGGGCGCGGGCACGTCTGCCGCGCTGTGGGCCCGGCCAGTGGTCGAGTCCCGGTACGTTACCGGGCCGGCCTTGGCTGAGGCACAGAGCGTGGAGCCGAGGGCGACGCCCAGGGCCAGCAGAAACAAACCGCGCAGATGGAACCATCCGCTTCTTGTTTTCATACTGTAACTCTGCGCCCGTGAAGCCCTTCCGCGCAAGGGCAATCGTCGGACTTCAAACCGACCTTTTCGGCTACTCTTCCCAGAGAAAGTGTTCGAGCCGCAGCTGCGTCAGACGCGCTTTTGCTTCCTCGCTGCGGGTCCCGCCGACGGCAGCCAGCTTGCGGTAGACTGCCACCGCCGATTTCCAATCGCTTGTCTCCTCGAGCAGATGAGCGGCGTTGAACCCCGCCTTGTAAAACCAAAAGAATTCGCGCTGCCGGTCGCTCCGCATACCATCCTCGATCACGCCATAGTAGGTCGTTAGGGCGGCCGGTTTGTCGTCCAGCTTCTCGAGCGCTTTGCCTTTTTTGAAAAGCGCCTGGTTGCGCCAGTGCGCCGGCACCCCGGGATCGGCCGCGAGCTGATCGTAGAACTCGAGCGCGCGCCGGTAGTTCTCCGGATCGGCCGCGCCCATCTCGTAGAAAATATCGCCCTTGCCGCAGAGCGCTTCGCGGCGCTCGGCGGGGCGGGTTTCATTTTTCAACACCTCGTCGTAGAGCGCCTGCGCCTCGCGATTTTTCCCGAGCCGCCGCTCGATCGCCGCCTCTTCGTTGCGCGCCGCCCATTTCAGCTCGCCGTCCAATTTCACCACCTGGTCGAGAAGCGCGAGCGCGTGACCGAGCGCGCCCGCGCCCATGCTCGAAGTTGCGCTCCGGGCGGCAAAAAAGAGCGCCTTTTCGGCCAGGGGCGCTTCCGGTTTCTGTTGCGCAAGCAGTTCGAACTGGGTTTGCGCGTTGGCAAAATCCTGCCGCCGGAAATAAGCCTCGGCCAGTTTCATCCGCACCTCTGCGGCGAAGCGCGACTCCGGGTACTGCTGAAGGAACTTGTTTGCCGCCGTCACGACCGCGGCCTCGACGGCGGCCGGGGTCGCATCTTCGATCCAGATTTCGAGGTAATCGGCCCGCTCGCGCGCGGCCGGAGTGGCATTTTCCACGCGGGCCTGGACGAGATACTTGCGCGCGGCCGTCAGATCAGGCTTGGCAGCGTGGAAGGCCAGCTCGGCCAGGGCAACCCATGCCTCTGCAGCCCGCGGGCTTTGCGGAAAGTCGCGAATGAATCTGCGAAATGTCTCCTCCGCTTCCGGTTTGCCCTGCGCTGCCTGGACCAGCCCTTCTTCCAGGAGAAGGTCGCCCTGCACGCCCTTTTTCGCGGGATCGTTGCTGATCTTGCGATAGTCGGCCGCATATTCCGATGCGCGCTCGAGCCGCAACCAGGCCAGCGCCGCGTTAAAAAGCGCGTCGCCGGAAAGTGCGGGCGATCGGCCCGCGAGTTCCTCAAAGATCCCCGCCGCCTCTTCCAGTTTTCCGCCGCGATAGTTTGCTTCCGCAATCAACCAGTCCACCTGCTGGAGAAACGCCGGGGCGGGATTCAGCACGCGCGCCGCTTCCGCCGCCTTGATCGCTTCGTCCCACTGCTGCCGGGCGAGATGGAGCCGGGCCAATTCCAGATTCGCTTCGCCTAACGACGGCGAGCGAACTCCGCTCGCGCGCAAATGGGTCAGCAACTCGATCGCACCTTCCTCGTCGCCCGCCCGTAGCCGGCTCCGCGCCAGATACCATTGCGCGAGAGCCTGGCGCGGCTGGGCCGGGTCGCGCAGCCAGCGCTCCAGCTCGTTCGTCGAGGGTTTGCGCTCCATTCGATAAAGCTCATCGAGCCGGGCAAAGATGGCGGGCAAGGCGCTGTCGTTAGGGTGATGGTCGATGAATTCCTCGAGCGCGTCGTCGCCACCCTCGGGCGTCTTTTCCCGCACGTGCGCGTCGGCCAGGACGAAGAGCGTGGCCACGAGCAGGCGATGGGAAACGCCTTCCGGATTTTTCAACAGGACGCTCAAGGTTTCGATCGCCTTGGCGGAATGTCCCTGCGCCAGATTGAGCCGGCCAAAGAGAAACCGCCGCTCACTGCGCTCCGTCGCGAGTTGCGGTTTCGTTTCCCGAAGGAGACGATCGGCCGCGTTCAGGTCACCGCGCTCGAGTAACAGCTGGGCCTGGCCGAGCTTGGCCCGGGTGGTCCACTGTGGGGAGCTTTCGAGCGACTGGAGAACGCGCACCGCCTCGTTTTTGCGGCCCAGCGCGCGCAGAGCCTCGGCCTGCCCGAAGGCGGCTTCGTTCCGCAAGGGCGACTTCGCATCCGCTGCGACCTGTGCATAAAGCGGCAGCGCGGATGGCCAGCGATCGAGTCCCGCCAGGGCCTGCGCCTGCCAGAAGGCGGCTTCCGCATTTTTCGTTAGGCTGGAATCGGCGAAAATTTCGAGCGCTTCCTCGAGGCGGCCGGCGCGGGTCAGCGCCTCGGCCAGTTTAAGTCGCGCGCCGCTGCGCTCGGCCGCGGGCGGATGCTGCGCGAGGAACTTTTCCAGCCGCTCGACCGCCACTTCCGGGACCCCGTCCGCGAGCGGCGCAATCGCCCTCCGCAGCGCTTCGTTTTCCTGGCCGCGAACCACTTGGCCGAACGAGAACAAAACCAGGCCGGCGAGGACAAAAATGCGCGCGCGATTCATTTGCCTAACAATGGCCGCAGGTGTTCGCCGGTATGGCTTCCGCGCACGCGCACGATCGCTTCCGGCGTCCCGGCGGCGAGGATGCGGCCGCCGCCTTCGCCCCCTTCCGGGCCGAGGTCGATCACCCAATCGGCGCTCTTGATCATCTCGAGGTTGTGCTCGATCACGACCAGGGTGTTGCCCGCGTCGCGCAGTTTCATCAGCACCTGGAGGAGTTTTTCGATGTCGGCAAAATGGAGCCCGGTGGTCGGTTCGTCGAGGATGTAGAGGGTGCGGCCGGTCGCTTTTTTCGCCAGCTCGGTCGCGAGTTTGACCCGCTGCGCCTCGCCCCCAGAGAGCGTCGTGGCCGCCTGGCCGAGCCGCAGATAGCCGAGCCCGACGTCTTGGAGCGCGCTCAATCTGTCGCTCACCGTCGGGACGTTCCGGAAAAAACGCGAGGCCTCATCAACCGTCATCTCGAGCACGTCGGCGATGTTTTTTCCTTTGTAAGTGATCTCGAGCGTCTCGCGATTGTAGCGTTTGCCCTGGCAGACTTCGCAGACCGCGTAGGCGTCGGCGAGGAAATGCATCTCGATCTTGATCAGCCCGTCGCCCTGGCAATTTTCGCAGCGACCGCCCTTGACGTTGAAACTGAAACGCCCCGCGCTGTAGCCGCGAATACGGGACGCCGGCAGTTGGCTGAACAAATCGCGAATCGGGGTAAAAGCGCCGGTGTAGGTGACAGGATTCGAGCGCGGGGTCCGGCCGATGGCGGACTGGTCGATGATGATCGCCTTGTCGATCTGGTCGAGCCCGCGAAGGGCGCGATGTTCGCCCGGCTTGTCCTTGGAATTGTAAAAATGCCGGAAAAGCGCGCGGCGCAGGATGTCGTCGACCAGGGTCGACTTGCCGCTGCCCGACACGCCGGTCACACACGTTAGGCAGCCTAACGGAAAGGCGGCGGTCACGTTTTTCAGGTTGTTTTCCGTCGCGCCCTCGATCGTGAGCCAGCCGTCGGAAAAATCGTTCGCCGGACGCGGCGCAACCCGCTGGCGCGGGACGGTGATTCGCGAGCGACCGGAAAGATACGCGGCAGTGGGAGAATTCTGCGCCCGGAGAACTTCCTCCAGTGTTCCTTCTGCCACGATCTCGCCGCCACGCGGACCGGCGCCGGGCCCGAGATCGAGGATGTGATCGGCCGCGCGGATTGTTTCTTCGTCGTGCTCAACCACGATGACGGAATTCCCGAGATCGCGCAGCCGGCGCAGGGTGCCGATGAGGCGCGCGTTGTCGCGCTGGTGCAACCCGATGCTTGGCTCGTCGAGGACGTAGAGGACGCCGGCGAGCCCGGAACCGATCTGGGTCGCGAGCCGAATGCGTTGCGCTTCGCCGCCGGAGAGCGTGCCGCTTTCGCGATTGAGGGTGAGGTACTCGAGTCCGACTTCGAGGAGGAACTCGAGCCGCGAACGAATCTCCTGCACCACCTCGGAGACAATCGCGCGTTGCGTTTCCGCCAGCTCGAGTTGCCGAACGAAGTGGGCCGCGGCCGCGATCGTCAGCTCGCAGAATTGATGAATGTTTGATTCGCGACCGCCCTTCTCCTTGATCGTGACGGCGAGAATCTCCGGTTTTAAGCGTGCGCCACGGCAAACCGCGCAGGGCGCGCGGTTCATGAAGGCGCGAATGCGGCTGCGGGTGAATTCGCTCTCCGTTTCCGAGTAAAGCCGCTCCAGCTGCGGGAGCAATCCCTCAAACGGCCGCGCCGTCTTCGTGGCAGTCCGACCGTTGCCGCTGCCAAAACTCATCTCGATCGGCTGATCGCCCGTGCCGAAATAAAGCGCCGTTTTGAATTTCTCCGGCAGATCTTCAAACGGGATGTTGTCCGCGACATCGAAATGCCTAACGAGCGCGGTTTGCAGGCCGCGATAATAGGCCTGCATCCGTTTCGTCCCGCGCCGCCAGGGGACGACGGCACCTTCCGCGAGCGATTTCGACGTGTCGGTGATCATCAGCTCCGGATCGCAGACCAACTGCGTCCCAAGCCCATGACAGGCCGGGCAGGCGCCGAGGTGGCTGTTGAAGGAGAAATGTTTTGGGGTCAGTTGCCCTAACGAAAAGTCAGTGTCGGGATTTCCGTAGTCGGTCGAGTAGCGAACCTCCTCCCACTCCGCGCCTGCCGCGCGCAGCACCACGATCCGGTTCTCGCCCCACTTCAGCGCCGTCTCGACCGAATCGGCCAGCCGCGTCCGGATTCCGTCGCGGACCACGAGCCGATCGACCACCGCCTCGATCGTGTGGCGTTCGCCTTTTTTGAGCCGGATCGGCTCCCGCCGGTCAAGCTCGACGATCTCGCCGTCGACCCGGATCCTCACGAAACCTTCGCGCTTTG
Organism: Verrucomicrobiota bacterium; assembly: GCA_030855965.1. GTDB lineage: Bacteria > Verrucomicrobiota > Verrucomicrobiia > Chthoniobacterales > UBA10450 > Palsa-1392. The sequence goes on from JALYQE010000171.1 coordinate 15,016, forward strand.
TCTTCTCGATCACGTCGCGAAACTCACCGACCACGTTCCGCACCAGCGGCGCGAGCAAGATGATCTTCGTCTCGTTCACGTAACCCAAAATCTGGTCGACAATCTGTTGTGCCGTCTGCCGAAAAATCGACTGCCCAGTGACTGGGTCGTGCGGCTGACCGACGGCCGAAAAAAGGACGCGCAGATAATCGTAAATCTCCGTCGTGGTCGCGATGATGGAGCGAGGATTCGTCCCGGCGGTGCGCTGTTCGATCGCGATCGAGGGGGAAAGGCCTTCGATGAAATCGACGTCCGGCTTTTCCATCTGGTCGAGGAATTGCCGGGCATAAGCGGAGAGGCTTTCGACGTAACGGCGCTGCCCTTCGGCGTAGAGGGTGTCGAAGGCGAGGGACGATTTCCCGGAGCCGCTCAGGCCGGTGATCACGACCAGTTTCTCCCTCGGAATCTCCACGTGGAGATTCTTTAGATTGTGCTGGCGCGCACCACTGATTCTGATACTCTTTGCAGGCATCGGGCGGAATTCCTAGAACCCATCAGTCAAGCACACACGCCCGAATTCTCCAGCGATTTAGAACCCAATCATGACCGAGCCAGTCAGCACCATTCCAGCCGAAGAAATCGCGCAATTGCAGAAGAAATTCAGCGAGATCAAGCATTCCATTAACAATGCGCTCGCGGTGATGATGGCGCTCTCGGAAATGTCGCAGCGCCGGCCGGATTACGCCGAGAAATTGGCCAGCACCGTGCTCGCGAAAGCCCCGCAAATCGTCACCAGCCTGCAGGAATTCACGCAGGCGCTGAACGAAAAAGCGGGTTCGAAGTAGAGTCGGCAGGGCCAGGCGCCCGCGCTTACAATCCGAGCAGAAGCTCGGCGATCTCCAACGGCGCTTTGGGGCGGCTGATGCGGCTGATGTTCGCCGACCATTCGCGCCAGAGTTTTGCGTCTTCGGCGAAGGCGCGCTCGACCGCGGCGAAGATCGCCGCCGGCGTCGTCGCCACCACCCCGGCGCGCGACTCTTCGATCAACCGCGCGTTGCCTTCCTCCTGGCCGGGCACGATCTGGCTGATGATCATCGGGCATTTCGCCGCGATCGTTTCCTGCACCGTCGCGCCGCCCGCTTTGCTCACGAGCAGATGGCTTTCCAGCATAAGTCGCGACAGTTGATCGCTCCAGCCGACGATTTCGAATTTCCGCTCCAATTCCGCCTTCACCGCCTCGACCGCCCGGCGCAGGCGCTCGTCGCGCCCGACCGTTACGGTCAGGCTGACGTCAGGCAAACCGGCCAGGCCGCGGATGATCTCGGGCACGGCCCGGCCCCCGGCGTTGATCATGTAGAGGACCTTGCGTTCTCCTCCCGGCACGGGCGGCTGCCTCAGCTCTCCCAGCTCCGCAAACTTCGGGGTCACGGGGAACCCACTCAGGCGCACCTTGTCGTCAGGCAGGCCGGCCGCGGCCAGGACCGCGGCGGTCTGTTCGTTAGGGACGAGAAAGAGATCGCTCGCGCAGCGAAACCAGATGGCGTTGACCGTGATCGAGTCGGTGATGCAAACGACCTGCCGGAAAGCCGCCGGCGCGCCCTTCAGGATCGTGCCGAGCAGGTGCGAATACGCCGGGTAAACCGAGACCACCGCAGTCGGCTGAAAGCGGACGAGCAACTGGCTCAGGCGAGCTTTCGCGAGGAAAAGCCAGCGTAGCTGCGCGGCGTAATTGTCGCGCCCATCCATCCGCTGATAAAGCCAGCCCCAGGCACGCGGGGCGCGGTTGATCAGGGCCAGGTAGCCGTGCCGCGCCCAGTCGTTGGCGAAGCCGAAGGTCTCGGAAAAAATATCGTGCACCTCGACCGTAGCCGCCCCGCCGGAGACGGCCGCGAGCCCGTCGCGCAGGCCGCGGGCGGCGCTGTTGTGCCCTTCGCCGAAACCGGCGCTCAGGATCAGGATTCGTTTCTCCATTCGTTAGGCAAAAGAGGCTGGCGGAGAGTTTAATGGCAATCCCCGGGTGGCAAAGTAAACTCCGCGTGACGATGAAATTTCTCCGACTCACCGGCCGCGTCGTGCGCCGGCTCCTCTGGGAGACCGCGACCGACGAGACACTCGGGCTCTCCGCCCAGATGGCCTACCAATTTCTCTTCACCCTCGCCCCCGGCCTCCTCTTCCTCTGGCATCTGCTCGGACTCTTTGGGACCGACCCCGCCACCCTGCAAAAAATGCTCGCGGTCGTGCGCGCCTTTCTCCCGCCCGATCCCAAGGTGCAGGAAATTCTCGATAGCGTGGTGGCCAATGTCATCGTCACCGGCAGCGGCGGCGCACTCGCCACCGCCGGCATTCTCCTCGGCATTTACCTCGGAACGATATTTATCTCCACCATCTCCCACGCCCTCAGCCGCACCCACGGCGTCACCGAGGACAAGCATTGGTGGTCGAAATACATCATCTCGCTCTTCCTCCTTTTCTGGTTCGGCATCACCATCCTGTTTGCCTTTAACGTCACCGTTTTCGGCGAGACCCTGGCCGGCGTCGCCGAGGTCAATTTCCAGCTCGGCATCCCGCTCCAAAGCTGGGTCGCCGCCCTCAGTGTCCCCTTTACCGCTCTCGCCCTCGTCTTCCTGGCGCTCGCCCTCTACCTGCTCACCCCGCAGAATTACCTCACCATCCGCCAGGCGCTGCCGGGCGCGATTTTCTTTTCCGTCGGCTGGATGACCCTGACCAAGCTTTTCCAGTTTTACGTCGCGCGCTACGATCGCTATAACCCGACCTATCTCGCCCTCGCCTCCGTCATCATGTTGCTGAGCTGGATGTACCTGACCTGTCTGCTTCTGTTGCTGGGTGGAAAATTGAACGCCATTCTCCGCCGGGAGAGCGAGCGCGCCGCCGCGCGCGCCGAACAAGCCGCGGCCGAACAGGAACCGCAGCCGGCCTAACGTTTCGCGCGCCTTGATCCGTCCGCGAAACATCTTCCGTTGGCAGTTCCTGCTCTGTCTCCTGCTCATCTTCGCCGGGCTGGCCGGCCGGATGACGCATGCCGAGCTCACCGAGGAACAAAAGAAGCAGCTCTTCCTCAAATCGCGCGAACGCATGCGCACCGTCCCGACCCCCACCCCGGAGGAATCGGCCACCCCGCGGGCCAAGCCGAAGCCCGCGAAAAAGCCGCCGGCGAAAAAGAAAAAATCTACCCCGAAACCCACTCCCGAGCCTGAGGAAGCAGAGACTCCCGTCCGCACCCCGCGGCCGAAGGACGAGGAAACGCCCCGGGGAACGCGGCGGCCAAAAGCCGAGGAGACACCGGCGCGCCGCCCTGCTCCAGAGGAATCGACGCCCAGCCGCAAGGCCGCCGCCACCGCGGTGCCGCAGCCCTGCCCGACACCCGGCCGCGCCGGTGACCCCTCCGCCCAGGTGAACGTGAAAAAATCCGGCTACCAAAAGCCGCGCGGCTTTTCCCTCCTCCCCTTCCACCTCTTCGGCAAACGCTACAAATACCTGACCAACTCCGTCCGCAAAGAGATCGACCGCGCTCCGGTCCTGCGCGAGCGCTGGCGTTTCATCATCGTGCACAACAGCGGCACCCGGCAGGGCAACGCCCGCATTTTCAATTACTATCACAAGAACGTCCGCCGGATGAAAAACGGCCTCGCCTACCACTTCGTCATCGGCAACGGTACCTCCTCCGGCGACGGCGAGATCGAGATCGGCGAGCGCTGGCGGCGCCAGATCAACGGTGGCCATGTGCACAGCGATTATCTCAACAATATTTCGTTAGGCATTTGCTTCGTCGGCGACTTCAACCGCACCCAGCCGACCCGGGCCCAGCTCGACAGCGCCGAGGAACTCATCCGCTACCTGCGCGATCGCTGCGGCAAAGTCGAGCGGCGCGACATCCCAGTCCGGCCGCACAAACAGATGAATCCGCCGCGCTGGGCGACCGATTGTCCGGGCGACGATTTCCCCTATCGCTGGTTCGGGCAATTTCGTTAGGCGGCGGGGACGGGCACGATTGCTCTGGACTAACTCCTGCGCGGTGGAGAAATCTTCCCCGAGGAGCATGAATTCGATCGCGAGATCGGGGCATTGGCACCGCTTTGAGAACCGGCGCCAGGTCGGCAGCTACACCGGCTTATGTCCGAGCGAATACAGTAGCGGCCAGACGCGGGTGCAAAGCTGCGTCATCCGCCTAAGGGGGACAACCCGCGCCCGCGCGCCGCCCTGGTCGAGACCGCCTGGCGCCTCGTCCGGCCTGCTCGCGAAGGCTTTCGGAGTTCCAGCCGGAATACCGCGCGGTGGTCAAATGGCGCCACTTGCTCGGCAAAGGCGCCCTCGCCACCGGCGCCGCCAGAAAAAAGGCCATTGTGGCGGTGGCCCGCCAGCTCGCGGTCTACCTCTGGCGCCTATAAGAGCCGTGGAAAACCAAAACCCACGTGTCACCGGAAGAGGAAGCGTTCCCAAAGACCAAACCAACCTTCACGCCCAAACCAACACACATGACCTAAAACCAACCTAAACCCACACCCCGCTTGACTCTCTACATAGGGGTTAGGTCGGACGGGTCGCATATGCAATGGTGTACATCGCCGGAACGAGATTGTGTAGTGCGTGAATAGATGACCGGCGCAAACACGAGAGTAACGACGGCAATCGCCATTGGGTCGCCGTGTGTCTCCCAGAACTCAAGAGGTCGTGGCGAAAAATGAAACAGGCGAACTATCGCGCCAAAGAGCGCAGTGAGCGCCCAGTCATAGCAGACAAGCGCAAGAGTGAACACAAACGCTGAGGCGCTGCGAGGAAGAAACGAAGCGAAGGGGTTGCGCTCGCGCATAAAGGACCTAACGAGAACGACATGAGCGACCGCCGCCGAGATCGCACGGTGATCGCAGTAAAGAGGTTCTAGCCACGGAAATACGTGAGTGCACAGCGGGCGGCGGTTCGGTCCATCGCCCTGGTTAGACTTCGAGACGACGCTTTGACACGTATTTTGGTTCAGTTTGGTTTCCAAGAGTGGGCCATGCCCGCCAAGTGCCGACGGCGTAGGTAATGCCGTAAACCAAAACGATGATCGAGCTCCACAAGGTGAAACGGTCGACCAGTGCAGGCTTCAGCGCGAGAGTCGGGAATAAGGCGAGTCCGCGCAGCATGTAGATGGCCGTGATCGTCAGTAGCGCCGTCCGCATCAGCGGCAACCGTCGAAGCAGCCCAGCGCCAGCAAAAGCGTAAGCAGCCCAAATCGCCAGCACCAGCGCGATGGCTAGCGTGATGAGATGCGGCGTCAGCGAGCCGCGTTCCGCCAGCCGCGCCATGCCTTCCCCGGCACCAAAAAAGCGATACCACTCCGCCCCGCCGACAATGACCGCGATGTGCAGCAGCGCCGCGGCGGCACTTAGCACGCCCGCCGTCACCAGCCAGTTATTTTTCGGTGTAGTGTTCATTCAGGCAATGGATATGGCAAAAGTCTAACGACCCCAAGCTCAGCGACGGGCGCGGCTGGCGCGGCCCCTGGATGGCGGGTGGAAAGGCGGCGGTGGAAGCAGGGGCCGTGACAGCCGCGCCCGTTCGCTCCATCGCCTAGATGACATGATGAGAGTTGCCGGGAGGGGGTCAGAGGGCTCAGGAGAAATATTCTTGCGCTTCATCCTCGGCTTGTGAGTCGGGAGACGTTCATCGGCGTTCCCATGCTTAGCTCGCGCGCCACGAAACTCAATGGAACCCTCGTCCTGCTTCTGACTTCCATGGCGATCCGAACTTTCCTTGAGTCGCCCTTGGCCAAGGTCCCGAGATCGAGCGACCTGAGCCCTGCTTCCAGCAACCGTTGCGCAATAATCCTGCGTGCTTCCCTCTCCCCGTGGTCGTGCATTTCGGCGCCGTGATAGTTCTGTTTCGCCTCACTTTTCTTGCCGATCGCCTCCCGTGCCTTCCCCAGAATTTGTTCCCGAAATGCCTCCGTCCCAAAATACCACCCCCGCTCCAAGCTCGAGCGCAGGCTCGCCCGGTCCCTTTCCTGCCCGTCTCTGTTTATTTCCTCCTCCAAAGCCAGACGTTGTACATAATCGACCAACGCCTGACGATCTTTCGCTGTGTCCTTCCATTGCAGCGCGCCCAACACCTGCTCCACCACCAGCCAAGCCGGCCGTCGACCAGGCCAGTAATAGCCCGGCAGACTGCTCCAGGGATAGTCCCACCACCCTGGCGCCTGCTACGGCCTCCACCATACCCGCCCGCACCGGATTGAGATGAATGTAATTGAGCAAGGTTGCCAGATAGCCCTCGCTCTCAGGATCCACTAGCAGCGCTTTGTAGCGACCGGCAAAGAGATGGCCACTGACTCGGTGGCGCGCATTGTAGCGCACCGTGTAGGTCGTCTGAAACCAAGTCATGCCCCGGACGAGGCGTCTCCACCAGAAGGTGGTAATGGTTACTCATCAGCACGTAGTCCGTGCACTCGCCAACCGGTCCGTCGCACTGCCTCACCCAGAGTCGCAAGGAAACGCTCCCGATCTTGCTCGTCCTGAAAGATCGCCTCGCGCCGATCCCCACGGCACATCGCGTGATAAAATGCTCCCTCAAACTCGATCCGCACCTGTCTCGGCATCCTCCCTTCTGCCGCCAAGTCGGCTCCCAACGCAAGAATATTGGGCGTGTTGCCCAAATCGGACGGATAGCAAAATAATAGTAACCAAAGTCTGGGCGATCTGATAAAGCCGTTGTCCCAGGATGATGGGACAACAAAAGAGCGAGCGGGAACTGTTCAGCTACGCGGT
>JALYQE010000180.1 GCA_030855965.1 Verrucomicrobiota bacterium
GCCGAACCCCGAGCGCGGTCGGTTATCAGCCGACCCTCGCGGCCGAGATGGGCGATCTCCAGGAACGCATCACCTCGACCAACAAAGGCTCGATCACTTCGGTGCAGGCGGTTTACGTGCCGGCGGACGATCTGACCGATCCGGCCCCGGCAAATACTTTCGCGCACTTGGATTCGACCATCGTACTCGAGCGCTCCATCGCGGAGCTTGGAATCTACCCGGCGGTGGACCCGCTCGCTTCGACCTCGAAGGCGCTAGCGCCTGATATCGTCGGCGAAGAGCATTACAACGTCGCCCGCGGCGTGCAGAAGGTGCTCCAGCGCTACAAAGATTTGCAGGACATCATCGCGATTCTCGGCATGGACGAGCTCAGCCCGGAAGACAAGTTGACCGTTTTCCGCGCCCGCAAGATTCAGCGTTTCCTCAGCCAGCCGTTCCACGTCGCCGAAGTCTTTACCGGCACCGCCGGCCAGTATGTTTCGATCACCGAAACCGTCCGCGGCTTCAAAGAAATCCTCGACGGCAAACATGATGATGTTGCCGAACAGAATTTCTACATGAAGGGCGGAATCGACATGATCAAGGAGTAGGATGGCAAAAACGCTCCGCTTGGAAATCGTGACCCCGGAGGCGAAAGCCTACTCGGAAGACGTCGAAATGGTCGTGCTCCCCGGCACGGACGGCGAGCTCGGCGTCTACCCGCAGCACGTCCCGGTGCTGACCACGCTCAAGCCGGGCGAGTTGCGTGTTTTCAAGGACGGCAAGGAAACTTCGCTCGCAGTCGGCGAAGGCTTTGCCGAAATCACCGGCGACGCCATTTCCGTCCTGACCGACATGGCGCTCGAATCCACCGCGATCGACGAAGGCGCGGCCGAAGCGGCTGTGGCCCGCGCGCAGGCGGCGATGAAAGAAGATCTCGGCGGCGACGAAGTCGCGGCGGTCCAGGCCTCGCTGCAAAAAGCGCTGGCGCAGTTGCACGTTAAGCGGCGTCAGCGGCACTGAAGGTAGCGCAAGCTTCCAGCTTGCTGCCGGATGGAACCCCAAGCCGGAAGCTTGTGCTACCCTCCGCGTTCATCCTGCGCTAAATCTTCGCTCGTGACGCAGCCACCAGACGCGCTCGGGATCATCGCCGGCAGCGGAGTGTATCCGCTCCTCCTCGCCGACGCCGCTCGCGTCGCGGGGGCAAAGAAAATCATCGTCGCGGCTTTCACTAACGAGACTTCGCCCGACATCAATAACCGCGCCGACGAGATCGAATGGCTGCGCGTCGGCCAGCTCGGCAAGCTGCTCACCTTCTTCCGCGAAGCCAACGTCAGGCATGCGATCATGGCCGGCCAGATCGCGCCGGACAACCTCTTCAGCCTGCGCCCGGACTTCAAAGCAATGTTCCTTCTCGCCCGGCTGAAGCAGCGCAACGCCGCGTCGATCTTCGGCGCGATCGCCGATCAGTTGGCCGAGATCCAGGTCGAGCTATTGCCGGCGACGACTTTCCTCGATCACCTCCTCGCGCCGCACGGGCATATCGCCGGACCGAAATTGAAGGAGCGCGAAGAAGAAGACGTCACTTTCGGTTTCGAGATCGCGAAACAATTGAGCGCACTCGATGTCGGCCAGACCATTGTGGTCAAAAGCGGCACCGTCCTCGCGGTCGAGGCCTTCGAAGGCACGAACGAGGCCATCCGGCGCGGCGGGTCGTTAGGGAAAAAGAACGCCATTGTGATCAAGGTGACGAAGCCGAACCAGGACATGCGCTTCGATGTACCGGTAATCGGGACCGAGACTCTGCGGGTGGCGGCGGAAGCGAAAGTGCGCGCGATCGCGGTCGAGGCCGGCCGCACTTTGTTGCTCGAAAAAGCCGCGCTGGTCGACCTCGCGGAGCGCTTCAAAATTGCCCTGATCGGCCGTTGACTAACGACGCTCGTTCATTTGCTCGAGGATGAACTCCTTCGTTTCCGGGGCAAAGCCAACCACGAAAGAGACCTCCCGCCCCGTCGCCCCGGCAGGAGACCGCTCCACGATTAGGTTGCCGGCGGAGTCGAAATGAGCCCGCCTCTTTTCGATATGGAGAAGCGACGGCCGGGCCGCGGCGACCGCGGCGAGCGCGTCAAAAATCGGTCCGCCGCGCGCGCGGGGAATCTGTTTCCAAAACCAGAGCCAGAATCGGCTTTTCCGGGCGACAAATTGCGCGGCCGGCGGGCCTGCCGCGAGACGATCCAGATCCTCCCGCTCGATCAAGAGTCGCGACGAGGTTTCGATCGGCGCGAGCAGGAGCGGAATCCGGGATTCCAGGATAACGCGAAGCGCGGCCGGATCCTTGAACACGTTTGCGTCGTGAATCCGAAATTTCTCGCCCGGCCCGAAGCCGTGCGTGGCGCGGGGCGACTTTCCCGCCACCGCGATGATCTGCTCGAATTGAGTCGCGCGATCCGGATGAAGACGGAGGAAGGTGGCGAGGTTGGTCAGCGGACCAAGAGCGAGATAGGTGAGCCGGGTTCCTTGCGCGAGAGCGCGATCCAAGGATTCGCTTGCCTCCGTGCTTCGCCCGAGATCGCTCGCGGCCGATGCCCCGGGGTAGACCGGTCTTGGCCGATCGAGCCGCGCGAACAGTTCGGCCGTCCGGCGCGCGACTGCCGGGAGCGGAGCATTCCCGTAGGTGGCACTGACGCCGACAATCCGCAGCCGCGGAGAGTTGGCCACCACGAGAAGGGCGTAGGCATCGTCGACTTCCCGGATGGGAGAACCGATCGAGAGATCCGTGTCGATCCAGCTCGCGGAAGGTCTCGCTGCCGAGGATTGACCGGCCAGGAGAAGGCCGAGCACGCAGGAGACGCGCAGCCAGGTCTCGAGGTTTAAGAAAGATCTCACGATTGGTTTTGCGGTCACGCGCGCTGCCGGTCTCCGTCGGGCACGATACCGCGCTGGGCTCGTTAGGCCATCGCAGGGCGACGTTTTCAGTTGGACGACCTGCCCGGCAATCGCTAGAAAAAATCCGTCATGAAGCGCGCGGCGATCTCATGGAGAATCGCGGCTCTGTCCGCCGCGTTCCTCTGCTTTCCGGACGATCGGTTGCGGGCGGATTGGATTCGCGATTTCCGCGGCGAAATGGTTTACGACGATAACGTCTCGCGCTCGAACCGCTCCGAAGACGAGCGGGACGACCTCGCCTTCGTCGGTCGCGTCCGCCTCGGGCGCTTTGGCGAGCTGAGCGATAACCTGCGCCTGACGGTCACTGGCGATCTCGAGGCGCAGACTTTTCTGCAATACGACGATTTCAACCGCATCACGCTCGGCGCCACCGCCGCGTTGCGTTATCGGCTCGGGCTGGGCGCAATGGCGCCGTTCGTGCGGTTGGAGGCTGGTGGCGGTTACGCCGCTTTCGAGCAATCGCTCCAGAGCGGCGCACGGTTTCGCGCCGGGTTGACGGCGGGAAAACGGTTGGCCGACCGGTTCGCGCTCAGCGGCTCCTATTTCTACGAGGAGATCGGGGGCGAAATCCGCGTCTTCGATCGCTCTGGGCATATTCTGGGGCTGGCCGCGACTTTCGATCTGACCGAACGGACGCAGTGGAGCGCGGGTTACGAGTTCCGGACGGGCGAGGTCAACTCCTACGCCGTGCCGCCGCGGCCCGATATCGTGGCGCTGGCAAACGATCGTCGAGAGGTGAACACTTTTGGGGAGACTTATGTGGCTTACAATCTCGACGCGATCACGCATTCTCTTAGCATCGGGGTGAGCCAGGCGCTGACCGAATCGATCTCGGCCAATTTGCGTTACGAATGGCAGCAGACCAGCCGGGCACACCTCTCCTATGTGAACAATCTCCTGCACCTCTCGATCCATGCCGCGTTTTAAGATCGCCTGCTCTGCCAGCGCCGGAAGTGCCTTGTACTTCCTCTTCGCATCCACCATGTGCGCCGGCGATCTCGCGGTGATGGTGCGCGATCAAAACGGCAAACCCGTCCGCGATGCGGTGGTCTGCGCGCTGCCCGCGACGGGGCAGGCGCCGCAGCGCAAAGGCCGGGCCGAGGTCGAACAGCGGAACAAGCAATTCATTCCCTACGTCAGCGCGGTGCAGGCCGGCGGCCTCGTTCAATTCCCCAACAAGGATGACGTCAAACACCACATCTATTCCTTTTCGCCGGCGAAAAAATTCGAGCTGCCGCTCTATTCCGGCACGCCGCCGGCCCCGATCGCCTTCGATCAACCCGGGCTCGTGACTCTCGGCTGTAATATCCACGATTGGATGATCGCTTACATCCTGGTCGTCCCGACTCCGTGGTTTGGGGTCTCGGGTTCGGGCGGGGAAGCGCAAATTCGCGGCCTGCCGCCGGGCGCCTATGACATCGAGGCTTGGCAACCGCGTTTGAAAAATCAGTCCGCGCGTTCCCGCCAGCGGATCACCCTGAAAGGTTCGAGCCAGCTCAACTTCGAGCTCGATCTCAAACCGGACTTTCGCGCGCGGCGCAGCCCAACCGATTCCGGCGAGGGTTATCGCTGACCCGGGTTTGCGGATGCGAGGGTTTTTGCAGTTCCGCACTTTTCGCGGCCGGCTCGCGTTCTTTTTTCTCTCGCTCATCGCGATCGTGCTGGCGGTGAGTTTTCTCTTCGTGCTCCAGGCCAACCGGCGCCATGCCGCACGCCAGATCGAAGACAACCTGCACGCCGGTTCGCGCATTTTTGCGACCTTGACCGAGCGGCGGCTTGACGAATTGAACGAACAGGCGCGACTGCTCGCCTACGATTACGGATTCAAGCAGGCCTTCAGCAGCAGCGCCGACGACCGCGCCACGATGCGCCTCGCGATGCAGAACTGGCGCGACCGCATCCGGGCCAGCTTCATGGTGCTCGTTTCGCTGGAGAAACAGGTCCTTTATAATAGCGATGAGCCGCAGCGCGACGGTTCGGCGTTCGACCTGCCCGGGCTGATTACCGCCGCCGAGGAAGATCCTTCGCTCGAGGCACGCGGACTGATGTTGCGCGATGGAAATCTTTACGCCGTCGTCGTCGTCCCCTTGCTCGCGCCGGAGCCGATTGCCTGGATTTGCCTCGGTTTCCGCATCGACGACGCCTTCGCGAAAGAGCTCGGCGGCCTAACGAAACAGTCCGTTTCCTTTCTCGATCAAAAAAGCGGGGCGCCGCCCTGGGCAATGCTCGCTTCGACCTTCGACCCGGCGGCCCGCCCGCCGTTGCTCGCCGCTCTGGAGCGCGCCGCGCGGAGGGCGGAAGTCGAGAATATCGTGGTCGGAAAAACGCGCTTCGTGACCCTGCTGGAACGGCTCGATGTTCGCAACGGAAACGCCGCCGTCGCTCTGCAGCGCAATCTCGACGAAGAACTCGCGCCCTTTCGTAGCCTCGAAGTTGTCCTGCTCGTCGTGGCGCTGGCCGGCCTGTTGCTTTCGGTTTTGGCGGTGGCCGGGATCGCGGGTTCGCTGAGCCGTCCCGTTTTGCGGCTGGCGAAAAACGCCCGTCGGGTGGAGGAGGGCGATTACTCGAGCGAGCCGAGCGCGGACCTCGATCGGCCCGACGAACTTGGCCAGCTCGCCCGCTCTTTTCAGCACATGACCGCCGGACTGGCAGAGCGCGACAAGGTGCGCGATCTCCTCGGGAAAGTGGCCTCGCCCGCGATCGCGGCGGAGTTGACCCGGCGCAAATTGGTCCTCGGCGGCGAAGAAAAGAAGGTCACGGTGCTGTTTTCCGATCTGCGCAATTTCACGCCACTGAGCGAGGCGCTGGAGCCGGCGGAGTTGCTCGAAATGCTCAACGCCTACCTCACGGCGATGAGCCAGATCGTCGATGCCCATGGCGGGGTGATTGACAAATATGTCGGCGACGCGCTGATGGCGCTCTTCGGCGCGCCGTTGGAAATGTCCGACCAGGCGGCGCAGGCCTTCACCACTGCGCTCGAGATGCGCCGCGCTCTCGCGGAATTGAACGAGCGGGTATTTCGGCCCAAAGGATTCACCCTCGGCTTCGGCGTCGGGATTCATACCGGCACGGTCGTGGCGGGCAACGTCGGTTCCCCCGAGCGCTACAATTACACCGTCATCGGCGACGGCGTGAACGTCGCCTCGCGCCTGCAATCGCTCACCCGCAATCCCGAGTACGACACCGACATCATCGTGAGCGATGCCAGCCTGCGCGAAAGCACGCAGCGGTTTCAGACTCGCCGACTCGGTGAAGTTGCGGTCAAAGGAAAGCAGCAAGTGGTGCTCATTCACGCCTTGGTCGGGCCGGAGTAACTTCTCGTTGCAAAACGGCGGACGTGACTCGAAAATCGGAGTTCTCCCGCGGGGTCTTAGCTCAGTTGGTAGAGCGCCTCAATGGCATTGAGGAGGTCAGGGGTTCGAATCCCCTAGGCTCCAGTCCTTCGCTTGAGCGCCAGCGGAAAGGGAAGGGCTGCCACGCCGGAATAAAAAGAAGGCGGGCCTTGGTCAGATTGCGCTTTGTCTCAGGCGCTCCAAGACCACGGCTTGGCAGGCCAGACCAATGAGACGATTTCTCTATGTCTACATTCTCGTCAGCGAAACGGACGCCATGAAGCATTACACCGGCATCACCCATGATCTATCCGGGCGTTTAGAAGAGCACAACCGGGGTCACTGCCCGCATACCGAAAAATGCAAACCCTGGCGGATTTGAGACGGCAGTCGCATTTGCCTCTGAAGAGAAAGCTCGCGCCTTTGAAAAGTATCTTAAGAGCGGTTCCGGTCGTGAATTTGCTCGCCGTCACTTTTAAGATTGCGACCACCCAATGGATCCCGCGGACTTCCAGGCGAATTTAACCTGAGATAACAAGAGGGTACTGAACCCCTGGGCTCCGGAATTTTTCGTCAGGCGGGAATCGTCGGGCTTCGCTCGTGCCGGAGCGTGAGCAGATAATAAATCGTCCCGATCGCGCCGAGCGCGCTGGCCGTCATGAAATTCACCCCCGGCCCAAATTTCCAGAGCAGCGCGCCGAGCAGGGCAGCGAGGCTCACGATGAGATCACGCACCAGATAATACGCGCCGATCATTTGCCCGCGCCGCAGTGGATCGCTGTAGCCAATGATGAGCGCCTTACGCGCGGTGTCGCCAAATTCCTTCAGCCCGCGAATCGCGAACGCCAGCACGAGCATGGCAAAGCTGCCGGAAAACCAGAGCATGACCGGGAAGAGGGTGAACATGATGAAGGTGACGAAGACGAACGGTTCGCGCCCGTATTTGTCAGCGAAATGGGAGGCGGGGATGATACACAAGGTGGCGAAGATCATCTCGACCGTGGTCAGCAGGCCGACGCCTTTCGCATCCGTTCCGACATAGTCCATGACGTAAATCACAACCCAGGCGAACGGGATTCGCTCGCAGAAACGGATTAGGATGTCGCTCAGGAGGAGTCGGCGGAGAGGGGCGTTGAAGTTCGTTAGGCTGCGCCAGAATCCCCAGCGCTCTGTTTTCGCCACGACCGCCGGCGGGATCGTGCGCAGCTGTCGTTGCACGCCGATGGTGGCGAGGGAAAAAACAATCGAAACGGCCAGCCCGATGCGCACGCCGGTGATCATGCCGAATCGATCGATCAGGACGCCGCCGAGGAAAGGCGCGATCATGATCGGGAGGCGTTTGATGACCGACTGCATCCCGATCCCCATGGAGTGGCGATTGGCCTCGAGCGTCTCGGCGATGAGCGAAAAAGTCGCGGGCAAAGAAAAGCAGGTCCACGACAGGAAAAGAAACATCCCGCAGATGACCGCGCCCCAGTGCGGGACGAGGAGGACGAGGGCG